>JAYTIV010000167.1:0-8020 GCA_043731625.1 Flavobacterium sp.
ATAATGAATATCCTTGACAAAAACATATTCAAAAAGTTCCTTAAAGAACTTGGCTTTTTATTTATTGGAAAATTGATCGATGCAAACGAAAATGGATTCGTTATGGCAATACCTATACTTGAAGCACCAAAATCGAATCTCTTTTTACGAGCTGCTTAAAGTGAACGTAATGCGTTTAAATATTTACTATATTTGATGATGATGGGTAGTTATTAGACGGACTGACGTTATGCGCAATTATTTCGCTTCTATTAAACGACATTACTAACTTAAAACTTACAGGCATTTAATGGAGATAAATTATAAGCAGCAAGACAAGCATTCACCCGACCGATACAAGGTTTATGTGGAAATGAACGGGCAAATAATTCGTGAAGTTGACTATTTGGAAATTGACAATGTAATTCGTGATATAAGCTTTATCCGACAACAATCAACAAACTACACTTACATTTATGCTGGGCAGTTTCGATTTCCTAAAATGATGACACTTCCCTATTGGGAATATCTATTTCTAAAAGGAGACATTCACGAAAACGAATTAAGGAATATTCAAGACGGATGTTTATTAATTCTTTTTCTCTTTTTTGTAGAGATTTACGATGACGAAGGAATCGTTTATATTTATAAAGATCATTTATGGAAGAAAATTATTGAGACTCTTAATTTTTTTGTCCCAACAACTGAAAGACAAAAAAAGATTATCGAAGGCATAAAGATTTTAGAAAAGCATAAAGAAAACCCTCAAGTGCAGTTTACTAAAATTGGAGAAGAACCATCAGTCACTGCAAAATTATTAGGTGAAATAAACGAATGGGTTTATAAAGAGTTTATCGAAAATTATTATTGGGAAACCGCTAAATCGTTTGGAACAAACAAAATAAAAACTGTTATGATGAGGTCTCAACTATTAAATAGAGGTAATAATAATCAAACTGACAAACCTTAAATCAAAGTATAACTGCGCATAACATTGGTATTGCCTCAACACATTTTCTCTTTTTATTTTTTATATTTGGTAAAAATGTGCTGCGGCAATACAAGGAACGTTATGCGTCATGCTTGAGCGACATCGGAACTTCAAACTAATTGAATGGAAAAATTGAGGCGAAGAATAAAGGAGAGATTGATATGTACTTTGTAGAAAAATTAATTTGATTTATGAAAATGTTTTTTTTATTTTTCTTTTTGGCATTTACTCAGATATTTTGTTTTTCACAAAACAGAATAATGGCTTCTCTTAAAACAGAATTACAAAACGCAAAGCACGATACAACGCGTTTACGATTACTCCTTGCTCTTGGTGACTCATGCGAAAGAAAGAACAATATGCTTTATGCAGAACCCGCAGTGGAACTCGCTGATAATCTTCTTTCACAAAAAATTGATGAGAAGCAGCGGGAAAAAATTCTATTACAAAAATCAGATGCCTACAATTTAATAATTGCTTATTATACAAAAAACAATAACACCGATTGGAATAAAGTAATTGAGTTCATACAGGAACGTTTAGCCGGCTATGAAAAAAAAGGAAATAAAAAAAGAATTGGCGAAGCGCTTTTTGATATTTCCAATATATATTTCATTAAAAATGATACTGCCGGATTTCTTGAGTACACAAAAAAAAGTTTAGCTGTTTTTTTTGAAATAAAAGACACCGTTTTTATTGTCAATGGTTACGGGGGATTGACTCAATATTATTTATCAATAGGAAATTTTCAGCAAGCTTTAAAATCTATTCAGTTGGCTATTGAAATTTCAAAAGAGATGAATTACAAAAAAGGAGAAGCACTCTCGTTAGCGCAATTAGGAGACATGTACAGGGATAATGGCGAAAACGCACAGGCATTGGAAAACTATCAGAACGCACTTTCAATTTTAAATGAAACAAAAGATACAAATGATTTATTTAACGTGCTTGCTGCTGTAGGCGGGTTTTACTATACGCTTCATAATGTTGAGAAGGCGCTTGAGTATTACAACAAGCTCATAGCAATATGCAATTCAAAAAAAGGTATTAACCATAATATTGGTTCGGTATATAAGTGGATTGGCTTAGTATATAGAGATAATAATTATTACGAAAATTCCATTTTATATTTCAAAAAGAGTTTGTCAGTGTTTGACTCAACAAAAAACAAAGAGCAAGTCATTGATGTGCTCAATGAATCGGGCACAGTTTATAATAAGCAAGGTTATTTTGTAAAAGCCATTGAATATCATTTGAAGTCATTAAAAATTGCAGAAGAATTAAAATCAGAAAGCGAAATTGCATGGTGTCATCATTTACTCGCTCAGGATTATTTTGGTCAGAAAAATTACCGGAGAGCTAAAGAATACAGCCGCCGCGCCATTGCTATTCTGAAAAAACAAATTGATATAAAACAAATAAGTGAATCGGAGTTATTGGCTTCTCAAATTGATTCGGCAAGCGGTAACGGTATTGATGCTTATGAACATTACAAGCAATATGTTTTGTTCAGTAATAAATTAAAAGGTGATGAAATACACAAAGCAGCACAGAAAGAAAAATTTCAAAATGAATCTGATAAACAAAATGCGGAACAGGAAAAGAAAGATGCTGTTGCAAAAGCAGAATTTCGAAAACAAAAATTAGTTCGAAATGGATTTATTGGTGGCTTTGCCGCAATGGTTTTGTTTGCAGGGATATTTTTTGCTCAGCGAAATAAAATCAAAAAAGGTAAAAAGCGAAGTGATGAATTATTGTTAAACATCCTTCCGGAAGAAGTTGCAGAAGAACTAAAAGCTAAAGGCAGTGCTGAAGCAAAACAGTTTGATGAAGTAACCGTCATGTTTACCGACTTCAAAGGATTTACACAAATATCTGAAAGACTTTCTGCAAAAGAATTAGTTGCTGAAATACATACTTGTTTCAAAGCATTTGATAACATCATTACAAAACACAACATCGAAAAAATAAAAACTATTGGTGATAGTTATATGTGTGCAGGGGGTTTGCCTGTTATCAATAAAACAAACGCAAACGATGTTGTAAAAGCGGCACTCGAAATTAAACACTTTATGAAGCTCCATTCAGAGCAAAGAATTATTGAAGACAAAGAAATTTTTGAAATAAGAATTGGCATTCATACTGGCCCGGTTGTAGCGGGAATTGTTGGAGTCAGAAAATTCGCTTATGATATATGGGGTAATACGGTGAATATTGCATCGAGAATGGAGAGCAGTGGAGAAGCGGGAAAAGTAAATATCAGCGGCAGCACTTATGAATTAGTGAAAGACAAATTCAATTGTGTGCATCGTGGAAAAATTCAGGCGAAGAATAAAGGGGAAATTGATATGTATTTTGTGGAAATTGTTTCATAGCATGAGTAGCCCGAACGCATAACATCAAGATTAAAAGAAATAAAAAAAAGAAGGGCTTTGAGAGATAAATGAATGGAGTTGCTTCTAATAAACAGTTCAGTGGTTAATTGAACATTTGTGCTTCGTATGAAGTGCGTTAACGAACAGTAGTGCTTCTAATCCCTTCTTTTTTTTTACTTCTTTAATCCATTCTTTATGCGTCATGCTTTGGCGACCTGCTAACTCCAAGCTGTGGTGCAAGAAACGAACTGTGAAAAACAGAAAAACTGGACGATAAAAACCGAAAAAAGTAAGCAAAAATAAAAGTATGGACTAAGCACTATAAGCACTAAAAAAAAATGAAAATAAATTTGATTCTCCTTTTAGCAGTTCTGCTTTGCAGCAATCTTTTTGCACAACCATTTCAAATCGGACATACTACAATTACCTTAATTGATATCGGTCGAAACAACCGCGCGATTCCTACTGAAGTGTACTATCCCGCTGATGTTGTAGGAAATAATGTAGCGGTCACAATTGCTAGCAATAATAAATTTCCCGTAATTAGTTTCGGTCACGGCTTTGTAATTACATGGGATGCTTATCAGAATATTTGGGATGCCCTTGTGCCAGAAGGATTTATTATTGCATTTCCGAAAACCGAAGGAGGTTTTGCACCCTCACATACTGAATTTGGAAAAGACATTGCTTTTGTACTTTCTGAATTAACCGCTCTTGGTCAAGACACTTCTTCATTGTTTTATAATCGTGTTGACACGATGAATTGCGTAATGGGACATAGCATGGGGGGCGGTTCTGCTTTTCTTGCTGCACAGTTTAGTCCGGCAGTGAAAACGTTAGCGACACTCGCACCTGCCGAAACAAATCCATCTGCTATACAAGCAGCTGCAAGTCTTAGTATTCCTTCATTGATATTTGCCGGAGGTAATGATTGTGTTACGCCTCCTCCGGCTAATCAAATACCTATGTTTGACTCCTTGCAAAGCAGTTGCAAAACTTTTGTAAGTATTAATGGCGGAAGCCATTGCCAGATGGCTGATAATAATTTCCTGTGTAGTTTTGGCGAAGCAACATGCACGCCCCAACCAACTATTATGCGCGCTGAACAGCATATTGTTATTAACCGCTATTTACTTCCCTGGTTAAAATACGAGTTGAAGAGTGATTGCTTTTCAGGTGCGCAATTTGATTCGCTGATTACAACAGATACCAACATTGTTTTTCAAAAAACCTGTTTGCTTTGCATTGCCACTTCAGTCAATGAAAATACTGCAACTTTCAATATTGAAATTTTCCCAAACCCTTTCAATAATAAAATATTTTTTCAATTCAATCAATCAGAAAACAGTAAAGTCATTATTGATTTATACTTAATGAACGGAAGCAAAATATTTTCTCAAACTTTTGCAAACGTCAAACCAAATGAAAAACTTAAACTGAATTTAAGAGAAGATTTGCCCACCGGAATTTATTTGCTGAACGCGACAGTTAATGGAAAACATAGTGTCAGGAAAATAATAAGACAATGAAAATAATTTCTGTTTTTGGAACATTTAAAGAAATTAACGAAGTAGCATAAACGCATAACAGCGGGTTTAAGAAATTGGCGGTGACATGCTTAAATGAACATTTGTCCTTCGTATTAAGTGCAGTGCTTGTAGTCAGTTTTGTGCTCCGAAATCACCAACTTCTTGTAGCTGCAAAACGTCAGACTGTGCAAAATCCTTTTATAATTTTCCAATCTAACCATTTGATTTAATTTTAGGTTGCCGCATCTTTAAATACAAATAAAAGGCAATGGGTTATCAAAAAGGAATTGACAGTGAACAGACCATATTGTTTCCGGTGAATTTGGAATTAATGCTTGGAATAAAGCCTCCATTGCAATAGGTTACATTCTGCTCAAAGTAAAAAAAACAACGGAGAATTTGGACTAATCAATTTCACTTACAACTTTCGGAGGGTTATGAATATTTTTGACTTCACAGTATTAATAATACGGGTGGGCAAGCTGTTTTTCTGCATTTATTCACAATGGCGTTATATGGCTGTTAATAGCGTGAAATTATTTTTTTGTTCCTGGGACAAATTACGGACGATATAGGTATGAGAATATTTTTTATATTTAGTTTTTGCACGAACTGCCGTTATGCGAAACCCATTGGCAGCATCGCAACTAGAAACAGTGTGCAAGAAATAAGCAACCGCAGATAATTGTTGTTCCTTGAATGTTGCTTCAAGGGTAAACGAACAGTTGTGGCTGTAATCCCTTCTTTTTTTTACTTCTGGCATTGCACAGGTTGGCTCATACTGCCACAGGCAGTATGCCCTCCCTTCTTCTCCCTCTGGTCATCGTCTCCAGACGAGGATCGCACCTATTAAAATTTCCATCCAAACCTTTTTCCTCCTTTCCAACTTATAAATCCCAACAATTTTCTCATTCAAGAGATATATTATACTTTGTGGAACTTTTTCATGAAGAAACTTTTAACTTTTAGCTTTTCACTTCTAACACTCTTCTGCTTTGCCCAGCAGCAATACACCTTCACCAATTACACCCAAGAACAGGGGTTGCCATCAGGCACCATTAGTGGCATTTATAAAGACACAACAGGTTACTTATGGCTTACAAGTGAAGAAGGCATTGCCCGGTTTAATGGGTATAACTTTAAAGTATTCCGTCACAATCCTGATGACAGCACCAGCTTGCCCACTGACATAGCCTGGTATGGAGCATTTCCGCGATACGGAGATATTTATTTTGAAACGCAGGGGAGGTTTTGCAAATATAATCAGGCAACAGAATCATTTACTTTTAAGCTGCCTTTTGGTGATACCTTAGGCCTGTTTCGCATTAACGAAGTAAAAGGCATCAGCGACCATTACTGGGTATTAAGCAACTTTTCCGTTTTTAAAATAAGCAAAACCGGCACTCAACGCTTTGCGCTTCCCTATCCTATTGCGCCCAAAGACTGGAGGGTTATTGCATCGGCTGATAACCGCGTGCTGCTTTCAACCAATTCAATTGGAAAGCCTCACTTACTGTTTTTGGATGAAAAATCGAAAACGATTACGGAAGTAAAAATCCTGGATAGTGAAGGAATAGAAGACAGTTCAACCTATGCAGATGTATTTTTTACCGGAAACGATTTTTATCTCTTTAATAAGAAAAGTGTATTTCGTTTTAATTCCGTTACAAGCGCTTTTGAATGGGACTTTTATTTAAAGCACAAAGGCAATTTTGATTATGCTTTTCAATTCTATCTTCCGCTTAACGATTCGTTGGTAATTATTCGCTCTCAAACTGGTTTCCTGAACATCATCAATATCCGTACAGGCGAAGAGCAACTGGTTTATGTAAATAAAAGAATTCCCGAAATAGCATTGACTGACAGAATGATATTGTGTTGCACGGCAGATAATAATGGAGGAGTGTGGATTGGAACAGCACAAATGGGCATTATACATTATAACTTATCTACGGGTGAATTGACACAATACATTCATGAACCCGGAAATCCGATAGCTATCGGATCAAACAGCCTGCCCGACAATATGATTGACAGAATATTGGCGGATGAAAAAGGAGTAATATGGGCCTCATGCTTTGGGCATGGCTTAATTAAGATGGAGCCGGTAACTGCGCTTTTTAAAACGGCTGTTCCCGCCACTGATAAAGATACAAACACTGAAGGGCAAGGCTGGAGCGCAAACATACGCGGCTTACTGGAAACAGATGATGGTTATTGGATTGCTACCATGAATGGGTTGTTCAGTTATTCAGAGGAGACACAACAGTTCATCAATATTCAACACCTATGCCCGGGGAATATTGAAACCCGTAGTGGTAATTATGACAGGCTTCTTAGCCAGGGTTTTCCTGTTGGCTCGCTTGCAAGAGACCATGCGGGTAATATATGGATTGGTACCTGGTATGGTGAATTGGTGATTTATAATACAAGGCTGAAGCGTTCTTATTCAATTAGACCACAGCCTCTGAAGGACAATAACGAAAACATATTCAGAAATCTCTTCTGTGACAGAAAGAACAGGATGTGGATTGCAACTTGGAGCTCAGGTATTTGCATGGTTGATTGCAATGCCTTGAATTTTGAAAAGCTTAATGACATTAAGTTTGAATACAATTTTCCTGATGCGAATGATTCTACTGCTATTCCTCCGGGAATTGCTTTTGTTGTTTCTGAAGATACCCAGGGCAATATCTGGGCAGGCACTGAAAACGGATTGTGCAGGTATAATGAACAGACAAAAAAGTGGAAACGGTATTCCAATATCCCCGGAAATGAAAACAGTTTACACAACAGCAGCGTAAGGAGTTTTTGCCTCGATAAGAAAGGAAACCTTTGGATAGGAACCAATGGTGGCGGGCTGAATCGCTACAACAAGGAACAGGATAATTTCACACATTTCACGAAAGCAAATGGCTTGCCTGATGATCGAATCTATACTTTGGTTTGTGATAATAATGGGATGTTGTGGATGGGCACCAACCGTGGCTTGTGCAGGTTCAATCCGATTGATTATTCCTGTAAGAATTTTAGCGAGAAAGACGGCATACAGAATTATGAATATAACACTGGCGCTGCCATAAAGTTGAAAGACGGCAAATTGCTTATTGGCGGGATCTCAGGATTTAACATCATTGAACCTGACA
>JAYTIV010000168.1:0-20697 GCA_043731625.1 Flavobacterium sp.
TCGCTCCAAATAATTCCAAGTTCCTGGTTTATTAAAAAAATTGGACTCACCTACTTGTTTGTGTAAGTACGCAAATGCATCTAAACGAAGAATGTTACCGCCATAATCGCTTACTTTTTTTAATGTTTCTTCATAAAATTCCCATACTAATGGCGATGTTGCATTTACATCCATTTGTCCGAGATAAGAACGTTTTTGCTCTACAATTTCTAAAATTTCTGATTTAAAGCAAACACAATCTTCAAAATCGATTGTGCCAAAATCTTGATTATGTTCAATTGCATCGTTTACTTTTTTACAAATAATTAGCCGTTGTTTTTCTGTTACTTCTTTTATAATTTGTAAATCGGTTACTAAAATTTTATTGTATGTTACTTGTTGATAAAAAGTATTCCAATAGGGTTGTTCAGTTCCATCTGGAAAGCGCACTTTTAGTATAGGCAAACCCGATTTTCTCATAAATAATTTATTGAGATATTTTGGTTTTGGAACTATAATTCCGTGTTCATTTTTAATTCCATTTCCTTCCCAAAACTCATTCCAATTGATAAAAAAATCTTTAAACTTGGATTGATTTCCATTTTTAAGAATATCCTTAAATTGTGGTGATGCTACTGAAAGGTGATTTAAAACAATATCAAACTTTAATTTAATATTGAGTTCTTCAAGATTACTTAAATCTTTTAAATTTACTAAATCTGTATTAATATTATAATCAATAATAGAAAATCCTCTGTCTAAATCACTGTTAAAGAAGGTTGGTAATATATAAAACAAAGAAAAAACATCTTTAAATTCTGGCATTTTAAGCATGTTTACCGTATCACTTAACTTTGTTCCTATACTATCAGGATACCCATTTAGCATAACACCATTTACGATTGTTGAATTGTTTTTATGCATACGATTTTATAAAAGTTTAGATAAAATATTAATATTATCTGGTAATCTTCCAACATTTTGCAATTTTATTGATGCTAATCTTTGTGCAATGGATATACTTTCTGGAAGATCTTTTTTGTTTAATTGAGCAAACAAAAATCCTGTCCAAAAAGCATCACCTGCACCTGTTGTGTCTTTTATTTCTTGGATTTTCATTGCTTCTTGAAAAAAAAGACCTTGCTCTAAATCAGAAAGTACAACTCCATTTTTTCCTTTAGTTAAACAAATTCTAGATGCTCCTAATTTATGAAAATAGTCAAAAATATAATCCTCTGTTTTTACTTCTGCAAAAAGACGGTAACAATCGTCTTCACTAAGTTTTACTAACGGATTTAATGATAAATATTCAGCTAATACTTGTTTTGCTTCTTCACGGTTGGGCCAAATTCGTTCTGAAAAATTAATATCAATACTTAATTGCAATCCTAATTCGGCAGCTTTTTTAGCACGGTTTAAAATTGTTTTTCTTGCTGGATTTTTACTTAATGCAAAACAAGTGGTGTGAAAAATAGTTGCATCAGAAATAATTTCATCAGGCAATTGATTTTCTGTAATTTGACAATCAGCTTCTCTATAAGCAATAAAATCAGGTGTTTCTGTAGATTTTGACACAAAAATAACCGAAGTTGGTGAAGATTCAAGTTTAAAAATTTGAGATGTAATTACATTATTATCTTTCAATTTTCTAACTACATACTCGCCCAAACCATCTTGTCCACACGAAGCTACAAGTAGTGATTTTAAACCCAATCGAGATGCATTTACTGCAACATTTGTTGGTGAACCACCCAAAAATCTGTGATAATCTTTGGTTCTATTAATCGAAGTATTTATTTCATGTCCTATAAAATCTATGAGAACTTCGCCGATACAAATGATATCTATATTTTTCAAATTAAATTAAAAGTTTGAAGTTTATAATTAATTGTTTGTTTTTTATTTCTATTTTTCAGAATCACTAGGCAGTCTCGATTGTTTGTTGGCTTTAATAAACAAGGTGCAAATGGCACTAATTACTAATAAAACTCCTGCAAAAATTATTGCGTTTCTTGCATCATTATTAAGAAAATGTTTCATAATAAATCCAAATGAAATATTTTGAATCAACATCGGTATTACAATCATCATATTAATAATTCCCATATATACACCATATCTTTCTTTTGGAATATTTTTAATAATTATTAAATACGGAATTCCCATCATACTAGCCCAACCAATTCCATATCCTATTATTATCACAAAAAACAAATATTTGTTGTGTACAAATGGAAAAATCAAAAAGGCAATTGCTGCCAATAAAAGGCAAGTAAAATGCACTATAATTGGGCTATATTTTTTTGCTAATGTTGCCAAATAAAAGGCTACTGAAAATGTAATTATAAATCCAAAAGCACCTATTAAGCCATTCCAACTAACTGCTTTTTCATATTCCATCTTATTTAACGGAGTTGCATTCCATACTGACAATGCTATACTTTTTGAATTATTTTGCCAATAACACATTAATGCATACCATTGAAACAGATATACCAAAAATATTTGCCACATCACTTTTGGCATTTCTAAAATTGCTTTATAAATATCAATAAACGGATAAAAAATATTTAATTTTTCTGATTTTAAAATTGCAATTTCTTCAGCGGTTGGTGGTATTTCGGGTGTTTTACTCATACTCCACCAAATGGAACCTATTGACAATATGGAACCTAAAAAAAATGAAGCATAAATCCAATTAGGCAATGCTCCAGTGTATCCTATGAAAATCATTGGGAATATAAAAAGAGAGATGTAAGATAAAAATTGCCCAAATCCTGTAAAAAAACTTTGTGCTTGAAAACCTGTAGGCTGTTGTTCTTCATCTAAAGTATCAGCAACAAAAGCTCTATAAGGTTCCATAGCTGTATTGTTGCCAATATCTAAAAGTAAAAGTAAACTTGCAGCCATCCATAACTGGCTACTAAATGGAAATAAAAATAGTGCGAGACTACAAATAATCGCTCCAATAAGAAAATAAGGTTTTCTTCTGCCCCAACGTGGATGCCAAGTTTTATCACTCATTGCACCTATAATTGGTTGAATTAGCAAACCAGATAATGGACCAGCAAGATTTAAAAGTGCCAATTGGTCTGGGTGGGCTCCAAGAAAATCATAAATTGGGTTTACAGCACTTTGTTGCAAACCAAAACTATATTGAATACCAAAAAAACCAACATTCATATTGATGATTTGCCAAAAACTTAATTTTAATTTCATTTCAATTGTATGATTTAGTATATTTTTTAAAATTAATTTATAAATTAGAATAAAAATATCTTTTAATGAAAAATCGCTCTCGCTAGGAGCGAAAACGATTTCGGTTTATTAAATTTACTTTTAAATTAAGGAATTTATTTTTTTGAAAAAGGAATGATAATTTGAGTTTCCCATTCAAGTTCATTACCACCATTGAACGGATTAGCAAGAAAATGTTCTAATGGTTTTGCATCAAGCGCTATTTGATGCTTTTTGGCATAATCTAAAATTGCAAACCATCCTCTGTCTGAAGTTCTGAAATTTCCAAAATAAGAAACGGTTAGCCCTTTTTGTGCTGGAATTGTTTTAAATTTTACTTTCTCGTCATTTGTTAATGCTCCTTTTTTTTCTATTGGAAAACAATAATTAAAATCCAATTTTTCTGTTTCTGCATCCCAATTTGTAATTTCTAAATAGGGTTTTCCGGTAATTTTAATTTTATTTTGGTATAAATATCCAGTTATAATATTATCATTTGCAATCATTGTTTGCGCTTTTTCTTGCATCACACTTTTCAGAGAAATATAAGCCACGTAAACTTCTGAAGAAGTTCCTTCTTTAACAAGATTAACTTTAAAATCCTTTAGATGATCATCTAATCCTTTTTTAAAATCTATTATTTTTTTTAACTGCTCTTCTTTGAAATCGGTTGTAATAAAAGGAACAGTTACTCTATTATAAATACTATTATCACAATCTAAAATACCAACTTTAACTTCGGTAATGGAGTCATTTATTGGTTGTATTTCCCAGTTATAATTAAGAGTTTGCCTATCATTTTTTAGCTCATAATTTAAAAAATTATATTTACGATTGGTCAGCAAAACATAATTCTCATTATCAGTTTTTTTTCTGCCAGAAACCCAGTCTTGTATTCCTTGATGTATTGTTCCTGTTGCCGTTTTAACTTTAAAAGTTATGATATAATCATTCTCTTTTATAAACAAATACCAAACTAAAAATAAGGCTAAAAGGCTTGAAATAAATATAAAAAAGGTTTCTTTACGTAACATTTATTTTGTCATTTTTAATTTTGAAATAATAAAATCTCCAACATTTTTTCCTTCAATGATACCATTTTCTATCGCAGGTCTATAATGAATTCCTCCAAAAAAACGACTATTTGAAGCTTCTCTTGATGCAATTGCAAATGATTTGAAAGTTCTTTTTGGTAATCCAAATTGTACTTCTGTGTCGTCTACATATTCAAAATTATCTCCAAATATTGAAGTCAAAATAGTTGCCGAACAAGTTGAAACTACTGAATGTCCACTTGTATATTCAGGAAACGGTGGTGTTTGTAATAAAGGCTTCCAGTTTTCATCAATGGTTTGATTGATAATTGTTTCTGGTCGAATAACATTGCTTCTATATTTTTCATCCCAACAACTGATAAATCCTTCAAAAATTCCAATTGAAGTTTTTGTATAAGCATATATTGTTTTCTCAAAATCAGCTTTCGATTTTCTACATGCTATTTTCACGATACCAATCCAATGTCCACCAGGAGTAATTTTCTTTTTGGCAAACATCATGTGTCCTTGATTTACGGTTACATATGGATTACAATCCCAGAATTGGGCAATCTGAATTTCATCACATGTGTCTCCCTTTTTTAGAATATTATTTCCAATTTCATAAACCTCCATCATTTGTTTATAAAAATCTGAGTTCTTATCTGTTGAAAATGGTATTGCAGGCATTGGTTTAAATTGTGAAGCCGAATCAAGTACTAAAGTTCTAATTTCTCCCCAATGTGGCTCAATTGCATCCATATAGGATGGTGGCGTAGGTTGCCATCTTCCTGGTTCATTAGCATTGACCGTAAATTTCTGAAAAGTTCTGGTTTGTTTGTAGTTGTCTTTACCCATCCACTTTTTTATTCTTTCGGCAACTTTCAAACCATATTCTTTTGAAATTTCAAATTCTTCTTGGTTTTCATTTGTCCATTTTTGATACAAACTATCACGAAATTTTTCGACTAATTCTTCAGAAAAAACTAGTTGTTTACTCACCTCCATATGCGCAACAAGTGCAGCAACATTTTTATTGACTTTGCTCTTGGTGTCTAATTTGGGAATAGAATCTAGTCCTTTTAATTGATTTTGAAGCGAATTATATTTGGTGTTATTTTGTGCAATAACTTCGAAAGCAGCAATGTTTGGGTATACAAATATCCTACTTGCAACTGGTGGTGAAAAAATATCATGCAACATAATTTGAGTAACATTGTCAACAGCTGCGTGATATTCTTCTGTAGTAACTACGATAGATTTTTCTTTTTGGCAAGAAATAAAAAGAATGCTAAAAAGGGTAATTATTAAAAATTTGGTTTTCATTATATTATTTATTTGAAGTCAATTCATAAACTTCGGCTTTGTGATTATTGATTGATACTAGTAAATATTTTTTATTATTGAAATGGATAATATCAAGATGTCTAACTGCTTTTTGAGTTAAATCGATACCTATTTGATTCCCCAAATATATGGTTTTTTCGTTTTTTATTAAAGCACCAGAAAATCCATCAAATCTAGAATGATAAGGAGAAACTCCAAAATAATTTCCTGCTGCAAAGACCTCTTCTTTTGCATCAGCATCAAAATTTGATTTCACAAAACTTGTTATAGGTGACACTTGCATTTTATTTTCGAAAGCAACAAAAGTAAATTTGCCATTTTCATTTTTTAAATAACCTGATTTTAGGTTTTGAACTTCATAAAATTTTGCTTTTTCAAGCATTTTGGGATCAAAAACTTCTTCTAATGTTTTTCCTGCAAACGATTTATAACTCGTGAATTTCTTTTTTAGCATTCCGCTGAATTGTTCTGCTAACTCATCTAAACCCATTGTTGTATAATATTTGCCATTTTTTTCGATAGCAACTATAGTTTCAAAAGTGCTATTGGCATCAAAATCATCATAATACATTTTCATAGGAAATTCTGAAGAGGCTTTAAATTTTGAGTTCAATCCCCAATTTCCTAATAAATAATCTTCATCACCATCATTATCAATATCATAACTAATGATTGATTGCCAGAGTCCATTATTTTTATCTGTAGCAACTGTTGCTGTTACATTTTTGAATCTTCCATTTGTATTTTGGAAAAATGTGGGTTGCATCCATTCTCCCACTACAATCAGATCTGTTTTTCCGTCTTTATTAAAATCTGAAAAAATGGCATCAGAAACCATTCCAATATTTTCAAATGTCTTATTTTCAACTATAGAAAAATTTCCATTTGTGTTTTTAAGTAAATAGGAATCTGGAGAACTTCCGAAACGATTATTTTTTGAATTATTGCCAATAAATACATCTAAATCACCATCATTATCATAATCAAAAGTTTTGATAACGGAAGCATTCTGAGCTAAATTTGGAAATTCAGTTTTTGTAAAATCTTTACCATTAGTATACAATCTGCTTTGAAGATTTTGTGGCAATTCTCCATTTCCTGTGGCTATAAAAATATCATTCAGCATATCTTTATTAAAATCTGCAATTACGGCAGAAGCATCCTCAAAAACAGAATCATTTTCGATTATAGATGGTTGTTTTTTAGTAAATCCAACAGCGTTTTGAATAAAAATTTGTGCCATTTTTCCTTTTGCACCACCAAAGAAAATATCCTCTTTTCCATCATTGTTTAAATCACCAATTGCAGTAGCTGGTCCGCGATCTGAACGCTGATAAGGAATTAGTTTTTGTGCTGTAAAATCGATATAATTGTTTTCTTGGTGTGTAAAATTTATACCTAAATTATCATCAACTTTTTTGAAAATTTGCAATTGTTCTGGATGTAATCTTTGATAATTAAAGGGTTTTCTATTAGAGTTTACTTTTATTGTAAGTGATTGATTGGTTTTTACATTTTTAATTGTCTGAAATGTTTTGTCTGGCCAAATTATTACCAAAGAATCTATTTGTTTTGTTTTGCCATATCCAAAATGAATCATTGGTTCTGATGAAGATTGAAATCCTCGTGTGGTTTGCAATTCTTTGAATTGTTTTTGGCCTTTTGAATAGGATATTACTTTCGTTCCTATTCCAAAAGTATTTTGCCCTTGATATTTAAATTTTAGCTTTAAATAATTTGCTTTTTCGTTGGTTTTATTGATATAAATCGTTGCTTCGGCATTTAAATTATTTGTGATTAAATCCAAATCGCCATCATTATCTAAATCTGCATAGGAACTTCCGTTTGAAATTATGGAATCTTTCTCAATCCAATTTCCAGATTCGTTTTTAAAGTTGATACTTTTTGATCCTTGAAAAATATAATTAGATACATTACCAGAAGTCATTTTTTTCAGAGCTTCTTTATCCAATAATTTAGTAGTGGTGATTTTGGTTTTTATATTATCATTAGAATAATATTTCACATAATCTAGATCGTTAGGGCGTTTTGGAATTCCGTTACAAACAAACAAATCTTGTTCTCCGTCTTGGTTATAATCTGCAAAAAGGGCACTCCAACTCCAATCTGTAGCAGCAACACCACTTAACAATGCAGTTTCTGTAAAGTGCTTTCCTCCTTGATTGATTTGCAACATATTGCGTGTATATTGATAATGATAGCCTAATTTTTCTGTCCTGAATTTTAGCATCTGAACATTATCATCACCTAGAGAAGATTTTAATACTCTTTCATCTTCTGGAAGCATATCCAGGGTAATCAAATCTGGAAAATTGTCATGATTGATATCCGCAACATCAACACCCATTGAAAAACGACTGGTGTGTCCAAAATAATTTTTTAAACTTTCTGTAAATGTGCCATCACCATTATTGAGATAATAATAATCATCTTCGTGAAAATCATTGCAAATATAAATATCTGGAAATCCATCTAAATTAAAATCTGAAACTGCTAGTCCTAAACCATAACCATTGGCTCCACCAAAAATGCCTGCTTTCTCACTTACATCAACAAATTTACCATTATCGTTTCTAAATAATTTATCTCCACACTCATATGTACGATTTTTTCTGATGGAAACATCACCATATGATGCTTCCGAATGGACTGCGTGATTTAACAAATACATATCAAGATCACCATCGTTATCATAATCAAAAAAAGCTGCAGAAGAACTATAATTATCTAAGTCTAAACCATATTCTGCAGCACTTTCTGTAAAAGTATTGTTTTTGTTATTGATAAATAATTCGTTGTGACCTTCAAACCCATTGATACCAACAACTGCACAAACATAAATATCCAAAAATCCATCTCCATTTATATCTGCCATTACAGTTCCAGAATTCCAATCAGATTGACCTTCTACTCCAGCTTTTGCAGAGATATCTTCAAATTTATTTTTCCCTTTATTAAGGTATAATTTATTTTTTCCTTGGTTGGAGGTAAAATAAATATCGACTAATCCATCATTGTTAATATCACCAGTAGAAACACCACCACCATTATAATAATAAAGGTAATCTAGTATAGAAATATTTTTTGATGGATCTAATGTATTACTAAAAGTGATGTTACTTTCTTTTGAAGATAATTTTTCAAAAAGACCATCTTCTTTTTTTGAACAACCAATACATAATACAAACAGTGTTATAAAAAAACTATTTATTAAGGTTGAAAATTTTTGGTTTTTCATTATTGATAACTGCAATTATTGAAACTAAATTATTTTTATTTTTTATTTTTTGAATGCTTTTTACTTGTCCTTTTATATTAAAACCAGACTGATTATAAGGCAACCAAGAATACACTCCAGATTTGGAACCAAGAAGCAAACTACCATAATTGGCGTCTAATCGAGAGAATTGAGGCTTAAATCCATATTGATTTCCGCCAAGAATAATATCCAGAATTCCATCCTTATTGACATCCAAAGTACAAATCGTATTTACAGATGAGAACTGAACTTCTTTTGGTAATTTTTGAATTTCAAAGTTACCATTTCCTTTATTGATTGCAATTATACTTTCTTGAAAGGAAGCTGTTTTTAAAATTGAATTTTCACAAATAGCTTTATCAAAAATTTCTTGAAAACATTTTTTAGAATAGTCAGCATAGCTCAAATTCTTCTTTTTGATTGAAGGAATTTGTTTTGCCAGTTCTGATTTTAAATGAATGGGAACATCTTTTCCGTTAATAACTTTAGTAGCAATTTGCTCAATTGTTCCGTTATTATCAAAATCATTTACAAATAATTTCATCGGATTTTCTGAAGTTGCTGTATAAGAAGTATTAGTTCCTTTGTTTCCTAAAATTAAATCTTTTTTACCATCATTGTTTAAATCTACACAAGAAACAGCATTCCAAAAACCAGTATATTCCGTTAAATTTGTTTTGAATTCAGCCAATCGTCTGCCTGTATTTTTGAATATTTTTGGAGAAGACCAATCAGTAACTACAATTAAATCTTTTTTGTTGTCATTATCAATATCTTCCCAAATGGCATCAGTAATCATACCTGCTTCGTTGAGTTTAAATCCTTTTTTATCAATAACATTTGTAAAGTTGCCTTTGCCATCATTTTCTAAAAGCAAATGTTTAGGATCAATACCAAAAACACCAGGAACACATCTGCTGCCAATAAATACGTCAACATCATCATCATTATCAAAATCACAAGGTGCAATTACAGCAACATTATTATTAGTTGTTGGAATAGCAGTTGTGCTTTTGGTAAAAATTCCTTTTCCGTTATTGAGATACAATCGATTCATATAATTAGACTGGTCGGCTTTTTCATTACCTCCAGAACCTACCAATAAATCTAAATCGCCATCTTTATCAGCATCAAAAAAACTTGAAGCAGTATCTTCATAAATAGCATCTTTTTCCAAACTTGGCTGGATTGTTGCAACATAATCGGTACCATTATTTAAGTATATTTTTGCCGATTGTCCTTTTCCACCACCAATAAATAAATCATCATTACCATCGTTATTGATATCTGCAACGGCTAAAGTTGGCCCTTCTTGCGAGAGCATTTTTGAAATTAATCCTTCGTAATCAAAATCGATATAATCGTTTTCTTTATGAGTAATTAATGAATTTGATTTTTCTGTAAAAACAGATTTAACTTTCTCTATTTTAGGAACGTAACTATTTTTTGCATCAACTATATTCAAATTTATTGATGTGTTTGAAACTACTTTTTTTAGGGTTTGAAATTTATCATTTGGCCAAATTACTCGAAGTGAATCTATTTTCTTGTTTCCAATTCCAAAAGTCATCACATAATCTATTGAGGATTGAAAACCACGAGTTGGAATAAGTTCTTGCCTCAAAATTTCTTTTCCAGAAAATAATTCAACAACACTACCTACGGCAAATTTATTCAGACCATCACCTTTTAGTTTTAGTTTTACAAAATGGTTTTCTTTACTTTTATTAGAATTGTTTTGATAAACAAAAGCGGGTTGATTTACGTTATTTACTATTAAATCTAAATCGCCATCATTGTCTAAATCTCCATAAGCTGCTCCATTTGAAAAGCTTGGTTCATCCATTCCCCAATTTTTGGCTTCATTGGTGAATGTTAGGTTTTTGTTGTTTTTGTAGGCATAATTAGAAATTGGTGTTTTTGGCATTTTGTTTATGACAGTTTCAATATCATCTTTTTTACCTGTAACTACCATTTTTTGCATCAATTCATTTGCAAAAAAGTCCATAAAATCTTGATTGGTCAAATCGTGAGAAATTCCATTACAAACATAAATATCTTTATAACCATCATTATCCATATCAAACAAAAGTGCACCCCAACTCCAATCAGTTTTTGCTACACCAGCATAATTTGCAATTTCTAAAAATTGATTATTGCCATTATTAATTTGTAAGGTATTTTGCATGTATTGATTGAAGAAATCGAGATTTAATTTTCTTGTAAACAAATCATAGTTATCAAAACTAGTGGTGTTTTTTAATCTTTCGTCTTCTTCTGGAAGCATGTCGGTTACAAAAACGTCAGCCTTTCCATCATTATTTACATCTGCCATATCAGCACCCATTGAAGATTGGCTGATATGTGTAGCCCAAGATTGAATTTGCTCACTAAATGTTCCGTTTTTATTATTGATGTATAAATAATCACGTTCGTAAAAATCATTAGAAATATAAATATCTGGATACAAATCTCCATTAACATCTCCAACAGTAACTCCAAGACCGAAACCAATTAAACTACCGTAAATTCCAGCAGCTTCACTTACATCAATAAATTTCCCGTTATCGTTTCGAAGTAATTTGTCGCCACCACCTTTTAGAATATCATTTACATCCCAATCTTTATCACGTAATTCTCTTTTGTTAGAATAATTTAATGAACTAACAGGGATAAAACTATTATTGAGAATATAACAATCTAAATCTCCATCTTTATCATAATCAAAAAAGGCTGCGTGAGTAGTAATTCCGGTATCTGCAAGATTATATTCTGCCGCTTTTTCAGTAAAAGTTAAGTTACCATTATTGATGAAAAGTTCATTTTTTTGTTGATCTCCTTTAGTATTACCTGCATTGCAAACATAAATATCCAACAATCCATCAGCATTGATATCAACCATTACAACGCCAGTTGACCAAACTTTTGTTCCTTCGATACCTGCTTTTTTAGAAATATCTTCAAATTTAAAATTTCCTTTATTGATATATAATTTATTTTTTCCTAAGTTGGAGGTAAAATAAATATCAGATAAACCATCGTTATTAATATCTCCAATTGCAACACCACCACCATTGTAGAAATTTCTATATTTAAAAATATTCATTTCTTCTCCATTCTTAACTTCATTATTGAAATCAATACCAGTTGTTGAAGCGTCTAATTTTGAAAAAAGTCCGTTTTGATTATTGTTTTTATCTTTAGAACAATTAGTGAATAGGACAATAAAGGAAAAAAATACTAAAATTCGTAATGCCATTATTTTGAGAAAAAGAAATTAATTTAGAAGCGACTAAAGTACATATTATTGGACTAAGGTTGTAATTTATTTAGTAGTTTTTAAAAAAAATAAAGTCAATAAAATAATATTTAACACAATAAAATTAAAGGCTTTATACAGGAAAAAGAAAAATAAAAAAGAGGGTATCCTTAAATACCCTCTTTAGAAACTAACTCAACAAAATTGAAAAAAAAAAATCTTAATACCCAGGGTTTTGTGTTAAATTTGGATTTAACAAAGCACCAGCTGGTATTGGAAATAATAAGAATTTGCTATCTGAAGTATATGATTTTAACTCTCTTGAATTTAAGAATTTTCCAAAACGAATCATATCATTTCTTCTCCAACCTTCCCACCATAATTCACGACCTCTTTCAGCATAAATGCCATCTAAAGTTTCTGGCGATGCAGGCTGACCAGTTCTAGCTGCTATATCACTCATTATAGTTCCTATAGAACCTGAACCACCTCTAACTATAGCTTCAGCTTTCATTAACAAAGCATCTGCGTATCGAAAAAACACATAATCATTTTCTGGGGTACCAAGGTTAGAAACATCTGGAATATATTTCATACCTCTAATTCCTGCAGTTTCTAGTGTATTCCCGCCAGTTATCATAGTAACATTTGGTGTAAATACTAATGGATTTCCATTTCTATCGGTTAAAGCAGTAGTTCCACCTGGAGCATATTGTTGACCAATTTGAAAACCAGCAGGATTACCAAAATTATTAATCATGTAAGGAGATGTGTTTTTTATTCTATTGTCATTTGGATTATAGCTATTATAATATTCTGACAATGTTGCAAATCCATTCCAACCATCTGGAGTTTGTTTATAATGCGAACACATTCTCCATCTTGATTGTATATTACCACCAGAACTAGGTGTGTTTAATGATGTAAAAATCAACTCGTTTGAATTGTTATTGTCAGGTGAGAAATTATCCCAATAATCACTTGCTAATGTATTTGTCAAAGCATCTACATTTTGAACAACTTTAGTCATATCAGCAGCATTAAAAACACCACTACCATCAAATATTGCTTTGTTTAAATATAATTTTGCCAATAAAAAATGTGCTGCATCTTTACTAATTTCGCTAGGATCATTTGCAACTCTAGATGGAAGAGAAGGCAAAATAGCTTCTAATTCTGTGATGCAATATTCAGTTGCTTCAGGTCTTGTCCAAACTTGTGGGTCAGATTGAGGATCAGATCCAACAGCTCTGTATGGTGCTTGTCCAAATAAATCAACAACGTGATAATAATAAAAAGCTCTTAAAAACCGTGCTTGAGTAATTTCAGAAGCGGTTCCATTATTTCCAATTACTTGATTACAATTATATACATTTGATAAAAGAGTATTCCAAGAATTTTTAACTTCAATATGCAATGGATCCCATGTATGGGTGTGTAATTGTCTCCATGCTCCATTATCATCCCAGTCACCACCTCTTGTAGGACCAACTAAACCATCACCAGACATTTCATCCATAGCAAACATCTGACCTTGAGCCTGAAACTCTCTTAGACCATTTTTTGCTGTTTGCAAAAAAGCTGCTGTATTTACTGTACCGCTTGCGCCTCCTGATTGTATTACACCGTCTAGTGCTTTTTCATCTAAATCAGTACAACTTGTAAAAGCTGACAAAGTCAAAGTTACTATAAATACATTTTTTAAAAATTTAATATTCTTCATTTTTTTAATAATTAAAAAGTTAAATTAACACCAAAATTATAAGTCTTCGATCTTGGATATGCTAAATAGTCAACACCCGCAGATGGAACACCATTGAAATTCTTATCAATATCTACCTCAGGATCAAAACCAGTATATTTAGTAAATAATAATAAGTTTGTACCATTAACATAGAATCTTAGATTCTTAATCTTTGCCTTATCAAGTATTCCTCCTTTTAAAGTATAACCAAATGTAATATTCCCCATTCTTAAAAAGTCCCCTTTTTCAAGATACTTAGTAGATGGTGAATTTGGATCACCTGTTGCTTGTCCAGATGATATAACTTCAAAGGGTTGATTTCTTACAGGAAAAGCTCCTTTAAAGAATAATGCATTAGCTGTATTATTGTATAAATAGTGACCAAAAGCACCATAGAATGAAGTACTAAAATCAAAATTCTTATATGATAAACTAGTTGAAAATCCTAAATTCATTTTTGGCAAAGGCGTTTTATCTAATAATTTTCTAGATGCAGTTCCTAATCCCGTATTATTACCTGCTGCATCTGTATAAATTGAGTTACCAGTTGCGTCATATCCTTGAAATTCATACAAATAATAAGTATATGCTGGATAATTATCAGTAATTACTTGTGCAAAAGCATTCGATAATCCTTGACCATTAAGTTCTGCTGTTGGAAGGAATAAACCTAAATCTTTAACTTTATTTTTTACAAATGATACATTTCCAGAAACATCCCATTTAAAAGAATCATTTGATAAAATATTATAATTTAAAGTAGCCTCAATACCTGTATTTTCTAATATCCCGTCTAAATTTACATATTTAATAGAAGGAGGCGCTGGCTGAGTAGATTCAGAAGCAGTTGGAAATATTAAATCACTTGTTTCTCTCTTATAATAATCTAAAGTACCAGAAAGTTTATTTTTTATTAATGTGAAATCAACACCAATACCTATTGATGTTACTTCTTCCCATTTCAAATTAGGATTGTCATTAATTTGATCACTAAACGCACCAGATGGTTCAGTATATCTTGCAAAACGTAATGCAGAGTTTGGTGCAAACTCTTGATTTCCAGTTTTACCGTATGACCCTCTTACTTTAAGGTCATTTAGCAATCCATCTTTACCATCAACAACTTTGTATGCAAGTCCAACAGATGGAAAGTTACCGTATTTATTGTTTTTACCTAGTTTAGAACTTCCATCACGTCTCAATGTAGCAGAAAGAAATAATTTGTTGTAAATTTCAGCATTAAATCTTCCAAAAAATGACTGTAATTCCACTTGATTTCTAAATGAATTTGTTCTCCAGTTATTATCACCAGAACCACCACTCCATGAAATTCCTCCTTGCATATTGTCAATTAAATTTGTTTGTTCAGGGTTGAATCCTTTTGCAGTTGTATTATATGCATCAAAATTATAATTGTAATAAGAAAAACCTCCAACAACATTTATTTTAAAATTATCGCTTATAGCTTTATCATAAGTTAAATATTGCTCTAAAGTTGTATTGAATTTATTAATAGAACTTATTGATGCTTGTCCATAATAAGTTTTACCATTAAATGTTGCTCTAGAGATATCTTGTACTCTTATAGATGGCAACAATTGTCCTTTTCTAGTTGAAACAGAAGTTTCAACACCAAATTGCAAAGTATACTTTAAATTTTTTGTAAGTTTTACATTAGAAGTTAAACTACCTAGAATTTTGTGAGTATTAGTATAATCTGTATAAGAATTTAACAACTGTAAAGGGTTTAAATAATTTTCAGCACCATAAACATATTCATCAACTGGAGTTGTTGGATCATCTGCAACCGTTCCTGGATTAAAGTAACCATCTGGAGAGCTATCGTTTATAGGATTTGTAGGATTCCAATATAATGCACTTGCGATTTGGTTTCCAATGAAACCAGCATTTCTTGAGGTATTTGCTGCTCTATCTTTTATTCCTGCATACAATAATTTAGTATCTAATTTGAATTTATCATCAAAAAAGTTATTTGAATTATTTAAACTGAATGTATATTTATCCATTCCAGTATTTTTTACAATACCATCGACATTATTTGCTCCTAAAGATATTCTTGTATTTGATTTTTCAGTTCCTGAAGAATATGAAACTTCATTATTTACAGAAATCCCTTTTTGAAGTATAGCATCTTTCCAGTTGTAACCTCTGCTTCCATTATCAACACCACCGTTAGCTAAATATTGTTGAGTAGACATTACATCAACTTCACCTTTATATTCTGAAAAACCAACTGATGAGTTATAATTTAATTGAGGCTCTTTAGATTTCCCCTTTTTAGTAGTAATTATGATAACCCCATTTGCTCCTCTTGCACCATATATAGCAGTTGAAGAAGCATCTTTCAAAATAGACATAGATTCTATATCACTTTGATTAATAAAATTAAGCGGGCTTCTTGCACTTGATGCCCCTAAAACTCCACTTCCTGTAGGAGATAAATCTCCACCATCCAATGGTACACCATCAATAACAATTAAAGGATTGTTTCCTGATCTAATAGATGAATTCCCTCTAACTCTAATTGCCAATCCTGCTCCAGGCTCACCGCTAGATGAAGTTACTTGAACGCCAGCTGTTTTACCTCTAAGTATCTCACCTGGGTTTGTTGCAGCAACGTTATCAAATTGCTTTGAACTTAATTGATCTACCGCTCCTGTTGCATCTTTCTTTTTAACAGAACCGTAACCAACTACGATTACTTCATTTAATTTTTGTTGATCATCTTGCAAAACAACATTTACAAGACTTTTTCCGGCAACACTTACTTCTTGTGTTGATAAACCGATGTAACTAAAAACTAAAACAGCATTTTCGCCAGCATTTTTGATGGCATATTTACCGTTTAGGTCTGTTGATGCGCTGTTTGTAGTTCCTTTAACAACGACCGATGCACCTGGCAATGGTCCGTTACTGTCAGATACTGTTCCCGAAATGTCTTGCGAGTAGGCAAAACCACCAGTAAGTACCGTTAGAAATACTAATAGGCCTTTGAGTAGTCTATTTTTCATACGTAATAAATAAATTGGTTAGTATTAGTTTATATTATCTCCAAATTTAGATAAATATTAAGATATAATTAAGAAACTTTGCAACGAAATCGATATAGTAAGTCCGAAAACGTTTTCGATATGGGTTTTCTTTTATTAATTAATTACATTATTATTAAAAAAGTCTCTTTTTTAAATTAATATGATTTTTTTTATCTAATAATATTATAGATAAGATAATTTATATTTATATTATTTACGAATATGATAATATATATGATGAATTCAAGAGTTTCGTTACTTTTTATTCAACATATCCGTCAAAATGTTAATTAATCTTAAAAATTTCTTAAAAAAAAACCACAAATACTACTTTTTAAAAAAGTAATATTTGTGGTAATAAATCTAAATTATAATAATCAAACTTAAATCATATTTTAATTTTGAATTATAATTGTCTTATCATCAGTACCCAAACCTATAATCTTTAAAGATTTCCATTGCTTTGGTAAAATTCCTTTGTTATATTTTAAACCATTATCGGTTTGTTCTACACCACCAAATCCATAAATAATAGCTTGTAACATTGCGCCTGCTCCAGTTGCAAAATAGGGATTATTACTATTTGCCGATTCTGAGAAAACTCCAAAAGGGGGACGACTATTTGGCAAATATGCTTTCACAAAATGATCATAAGCTTTTTCTTTATCTCCCAATCGCGCATACAAAACAGATAAAATTCCGTGTGCCATTGCTGGACCATCTTTTTTATCAATTTTTT
The DNA here is from genome assembly GCA_043731625.1 of Flavobacterium sp. Lineage (GTDB taxonomy): Bacteria > Bacteroidota > Bacteroidia > Flavobacteriales > Flavobacteriaceae > Flavobacterium. The sequence continues at coordinate 17,673 of JAYTIV010000168.1, forward strand.
CAGAATAATAAGCCAAGTCTTTTTCGATTTGAACTTTATCCGTTATAATATGTAATGGATATGCTAATAAATTTACATCGCCTTGTTTTATCAATTGACCATTATATCCTTTGTAGTTTTGTGTTATTCCGTCTTTCTTGTGAATAACAATATTATTAGATACCTCAATCCATTTTGGGTCAATTGGTTCTCCAAGAATAGTTGCTGCTTTCATTGTATTTCGAATTGCTTCTATAGCAGATGCATTTGTAAACGCATTATCGTCTACGTGTTGTGCATATTCGTCTGCTCCCACAACATTCAAAATTGAATAACTGCCGTCTTGATTTTTTACGACACGAGTTACCCAAAAATCAGCAGTTTCTTTTAAAACTTTATATTCACTACGCAACCACGATTTGTCTTGTGTTAAAGCATAATAATTCCAAAACGCAATGGCAACATCTGAAGTAATGTGTTGTTCAAAAATTCCTGTTAATGCCCAAGTTGGCGTAGCTTCTTCACCAGTATCATCACTTTCCCAAGGAAACATTGCTCCTTTGTAACCATAAATTGCGGCTTTTTGCATTGCTTTTTGCAATCTGTCTGAACGATAATCGAGACACGATTTTGCCATTTCTGGTTGTAAAGCTAATAATGTTGGATACATCCAAAGTTCAGAGTCCCAAAAAATATGTCCGTTATAACCTTGCGAAGACAATCCCATTGGTGCAATACTTTGACGTGTTTCAGGACGAATAAATGAATACAAATTATACAACGCGAAACGAACTCGTTGTTGTGCATCTAAATCTCCTTCAATTTGAATATCTCCAGTTTCCCATAATGTTGCCCAAGCTTTTTTATGTCGGTCTAATAATTTATCAATTCCTTCTTGCAAAGCAAAAATAGGTTGCCGTTCCGACTCGTTTAAAGGATCTGTTATATCTTTTGAAGTGCAAATTCCACCTGCAACTGCAAATCGGTATTTTTTTCCTTTTAAAAGTTTTTTTGTGAAACCCACTTCATCTCCAGTTTGTTTTAAAATTTCGGGTTGCCCATCAAATAAAAAAGTGGTTGAAGCAGCAATCGTATATTTTCCGTTCATTGTTTTGGCAGAAGTTCCAAAAACGGGCATTAAAAATTGGTTGTCTTTTAAAACTCGATATTGACTTTTGGCTTCTTTCAATTCGTCGGGAACTACCATATAATTATTAGCAGTAATTTCAATATCTTTTTTTGGTGTAATTTCTACAATTGCCATCGCCGAATACGGAATTGCTCTATTGGCTAAAATGGTGTAATCAATTGTTGCATAGTCTTTAAACGAAAAAGAGACAGTACTCATTCCTTCTTTCATTGCCACAACTTGGCTCCAATTATTAATATTATTAGAATTTATTTGCTCGTTATTTATTGATAAATGTAAATTTAAAAATTCAATACCACGAACAATTTTACTAATCCCATTTTCTGGACTTGGTTGATAAACTCCATTTAAAATTATTTCTTTTGTTTTTAATGGTTCGTCGTTGGTTACAATTCCTATTTGCCCATTTGCCATTGCAACACCAAAATAATTTTGACGGGAATTGGCTGTAAGATTCCACTCATCTGCTTTTTTTTGTGCAAAACAAGAAGTTGCAACAAATACTAAAACTCCTATTTTCTTAATATTGAAATTCATAATAGTGTATTTTTTATACTGTAAACTTATCTAATTAATTTCTTTTACTACTAATTTTTAGTAATAATGATTTTTAATGAAATCGAAAACGTTTTCGGTAATCTAATTTCGATTTTGAGATGTAGAAAAATTTATTTTTAAATTAATAATCTAATTTTATAAAAACAATTTAAATTTTTTCAACATTATGTATCACAAAAATTTTAAAATAATACTTGTTACATTATTGTTATGTTTGAATTTTATTTCTTGTAAAAAAGACTCAAAACCAAATGAATTAGCGGCAAAAAAAACCACTTATGATAAAAAATGGTGGAAAGAAGCGGTTGTATATCAAATTTATCCACGAAGTTTTAAAGATTCAGATGGTGATGGTGTAGGAGATTTAAAAGGAATTATCGAAAAACTAGATTATATAAAAAGCCTCGGTATAGATGTTATTTGGTTAAATCCAATTTATGCTTCTCCAAACGCTGATAATGGTTATGATATTTCTGATTATCAAGCCATAATGAAAGAATTTGGAACAATGGAGGACTTCAATACTTTACTAAAAGGAATGCACGAAAGAGGTATAAAATTAGTAATGGATTTAGTGGTAAACCATAGTTCTGACGAGCACAAATGGTTTCAAGAAAGTAGAAAGTCGAGAGACAATCCTTATCGTGATTATTACCATTGGTGGCCAGCAGAAAAAGGTAAACCCGCTTTTAGACCCGGTAGTTTTGAAGCTGATGGAAGTGGTTGGCGTTATGACAAAACTACCGATTCGTATTATTTACATTACTTCAACTTCAAACAACCTGATTTGAATTGGGAAAACCCAAAAGTTCGACAAGAAATTTATAAAATGATGCGTTGGTGGTTGGATAAAGGCATTGATGGTTTTAGAATGGATGTAATTCCGTTTATTTCAAAAGACACTACTTTTCCTGTTATTACTCAAGCCGATTTAGATAAAAATTATAAAGGTCGATGGGATGTTTATTTAGCAAGTGGTCCACATTTGCACGAATATCTAAAAGAAATGAATAAAGAGGTTTTAAGCAAATATGATTGTATGGCATTGGCTGAAGGTGCAGGAATGTTGACTTCTACAGCATTGAATTTTGTTGATCCTGATAGAAAAGAACTCGACATGGGGTATCATTTTGAAGGAACAAATTTGGGATATGTTCCTGGATATTTCAAAAAAATGGGTCCATATTCTTTAATAGATTTCAAAAAAATATACTCTGATTGGGATAAAGTTTATGAAACAAAAGGTTGGGGAACAATTTATTTAGGCAATCACGATCAACCAAGAATGGTGTCAAGATGGGGAAATGATGCTCCGGAATTTCACGATTATTCATCAAA
>JAYTIV010000169.1:0-3181 GCA_043731625.1 Flavobacterium sp.
CCATATCGATTAAAATTTAGAAGACCTTGTTTTATCTACTATCAAGCATATCCAGAAATGATTAAAGGCGCATTATTATCAGATGCCATCGTAATATTATCAAGTTTAAATGTAATTGCAGGAGAACTTGATGCATAATAAAAGTATAATGTATATTGAAAAAAATGTATAATGACAAAAGTATAATGTAAAAACAGTATACAATTTACATTATACAATATACAGTTAAAAAAATGGAAAGAACACAATACAAACAAGAGATAAATATAACGGATGCATTAATGACTCGCATTAATGAATTAATCAGTCATTATCCAGCAGATAAAATAAAATCGGCTTTATTACCAATTTTGCACGAAGTTCAAGATGCTCACAACCATTGGTTAAGCTTTGATTTGCAAGACAAAGTTGCCGAAATTTTAAACATAAAACCTATTGAGGTATATGAAGTTGTTTCGTTTTATACAATGTACAACCAACGACCAATTGGAAAATATATGTTTGAATTTTGTCAAACTGGACCATGTTGTCTTAATGGTGTAGAAAATTTAATGGATTACACTTGCAATAAACTAGGTGTAAAAGTAGGAGAACCAACACCAGACGGAATGTTTGAAGTTCGTGGCGTTGAATGTCTTGGCGCTTGCGGTTACGCACCAATGATGCAACTAGGCGATTTTTACCAAGAAAATTTAAACGAAGATAAAATAAATCAGTTAATTGCTGATTGTAGAGATAATAAAATCAATTTGATAGAAAAATAAGAAATGAATTTAACCACTTCTCAAATTAATCAAATCAAAATCTTTTTTTCAGACAAACCTGTAAAAAAAGTATATTTATTTGGATCTTATGCCAGAGGAGAAGCTGACGAAAACAGTGATGTTGATTTATTAATAGATTGGGATTACACAAAAATTATTGGTTTGGATTATGTTATGTGGTGGGAAGAAATTAAAGAAATATTAAAAAAAGATGTTGATTTTGTTTCTGTAAAATATGTTTCACCATTAATTGAAAATTATGTAAATAATGATAAGATATTAATTTATGAAGCATAATTTAGATGATAAAATCAGAATAACTCATATAATAGAAGCCATTTCAGATTTAGAAATGTTTTTAAAAGATATTGATTTTGAAACTTTTGAAAAAAATAGAGAAAAGCAATCAGCAGTTGAAAGAAAATTGGAAATTATAGGAGAAGCCGCAAATCATATTTCTGAAGAAGTATTATTTCATCCAACTAATTCAACTCCTTGGAGACAAATTACAAATACAAGAAATATTATTGCACATGAATATTTTAGAGTAGATCTTGAAATTATTTATAAAATTGCTACAAATAGTATAATCCCTCTAAAAACGGAAATACAAGTTATATTAAACGATTTAGAAAAATAGTAAATAAGATGTCAAAAAAAATATTATTAGACAAAATAAACGTTCCAGGAATTAAGACTTACGAAGTATATCGTCAACAAGGCGGTTATGCATCTGTAGAAAAAGCGTTAAAAACCTTGACACCAGATGAAGTTGTAGAAGAAGTAAAAACTTCTGGACTTCGTGGTCGTGGTGGCGCAGGATTTCCTGCCGGAATGAAATGGAGTTTTATAGATAAAAAATCAGGTAAACCTCGTCATTTAGTTTGCAACGCCGACGAATCTGAGCCAGGAACTTTTAAAGACAGGTATTTAATGGAATTTATTCCTCACCTATTAATTGAAGGAATGATAACCTCAAGTTACGCACTTGGAGCCAATTTATCCTACATCTACATTCGTGGAGAATATATGTGGATTTACAAAATTTTAGAACGCGCCATTGCCGATGCTAAAGCTGCAGGTTTCTTAGGGAAAAATATTTTAGGATCGGGTTTCGATTTAGAACTTTATGTACAAATTGGTGCTGGAGCATATATTTGTGGCGAAGAAACAGCACTTATAGAAAGCTTAGAAGGAAATCGCGGAAACCCAAGAATAAAACCACCATTTCCAGCAGTTTCTGGACTTTGGGCAAATCCAACTGTAGTAAATAATGTAGAAACAATTGCGGCTGTGCCTTGGATTGTAAATAATTCTGGTGCCGATTATGCAGCAATAGGAATCGGTCGTTCTACTGGAACCAAATTAATTTCTGCCTCTGGACACATTAAAAATCCTGGCGTTTACGAAATAGAAATGGGAATGACAGTGTACGAATTTATGAATTCCGACGAATATCTTGGCGGAATGTCATCCAACAGACCATTAAAAGCATTCGTTCCTGGAGGAAGTTCTGTACCCATTTTACCAGCCAATTTAATATATAAAACTGCTGCAGGCGAAGACCGATTAATGTCGTACGAATCACTATCAGATGGAGGATTTGCAACAGGATCAATGTTAGGATCAGGCGGATTTATAGTTTACAATGACACAGCTTGCATCGTTAGAAATACTTGGAATTTTGCAAGATTTTACCACCACGAAAGTTGCGGACAATGTTCACCATGCCGCGAAGGAACAGGTTGGTTAGAAAAAGTATTAAACAGAATAGAAAACGGTTACGGTCGCGAAGAAGACATAGATTTACTTTGGAGCATTCAAAGTAAAATAGAAGGAAACACAATTTGTCCACTTGGCGATGCAGCAGCTTGGCCAGTTGCAGCAGCAATTCGTCATTTCAAGGACGAGTTTGAGTACCACATTCGTTTTCCAGAAAAAGTAAAAAATAGAGATCATTTTGTAGCAGAACCATTTGAAAAAGTAAAACATTTGGTTGGAAATCAATTAGTATAATTAGTAGCAAATGGCTTGGGCATTTTTAACAAACCATATTCCAGCTTTCATTACATAAATCCCGATGAAAAATCGGGATGTTATTCCATTCAATCTGGGCTAGTTAATAAAGGTGATTACATAAAAAAAACTTCAGAGAAGTCAAATGTTTATAAAAAAGTTTGAAAAACTTTATAAAAAAGTTTGAAAAACTTAATAAAAAAGTTTGAAAAGTCGTAATCAAAGACTTCAGAGAAGTCAAACGTTTATAGCAAAATATTAAAATAAAATAAAATTCAATACGAATAATATATTGGTATTATGAAAGTAACAATAGACGGACAGTCAATAGAAGTAGAACTAGGAACAACCATTTTGCAAGCCGCAAGAATGATTGGTGGCGAAGTTGTGCCACCAGCAAT
>JAYTIV010000170.1:0-20635 GCA_043731625.1 Flavobacterium sp.
CCAAGAATTCCATAAACATTGCCTTTCTTTATTTCTAAAGATAAGTTTTTGACTGCATGAACATATTTGTTGTAAACTTTATTGAGATTGTGAATAGAAAGAATCGTTTCCAATGTGGTTCGTTTTTTGTTTTTAATAGGACGAACAAGATAACAATTTGTTACTAAAGAAATAGATTTTAAATAAAAAAGCGTTTTGCCCCAAAACAAAACGCATTTCCAAAAACAAACACAAAAATTTAATTTTTAAAAACCAAAATCCATTTCCAATCTGATGGATTGCCAATACCAACACTTGGTGTATATAAAAATATTTTTACTGTAGCATTGGGGTTTGAACTTCGATATTGATTTACTTTCTCTAAATAAGCCACAGAACTCCATACAGCATCATAAGTATAAATGGTATTATTAGGATTAAAAACATTTTCGAAAAAGGGTTGAGGTACAGCCACAAGTGTATTAATTGTATTAAAAGCGCTAGGAGGAAGAAAACTTGTAGGATACAAAATATGTCCCAAACCTGCCCAAACAATAGAGCCGTCAAATAATTTTGAATTTAATTCTTGATAATATAACTGAATTCCTCCAAAATCTCCAGGCGATTGATATTCAGTGCGAATTGTAAAAGTGGAAGTTTGATTTGAGTAATTAAATTCTTTTCCTCCTTCAAAAGTGTTAGTGATATAATCTACTTTAAGTAACAAAACACGATTTTCCGGAGTTAGATTTTTTATTGTGGGCACTTTCTCATACACACAAGAACTCATAAATAAACTGACAATGCTTAAAAGGAGTAAAGAGAGTTTCATAACCTTAACTTTTTTAGTATATTATAAAGATACAAAAAATTAAAAAAGGTTGCGCAAAGATGTTTTTATTTTAGAAAAAAGTGGTTTTTCTTTTGATAAAAATGAGCTAAGGTTTGATTGATGTCTTTGAGTTCTGGTGTTAAAACTGTTTTGTGGCCTTTTTCATCATTCGTCAATTCTATCTGGCAAACAGAACATTTGTATTCTTTAAAGTGTTGTGTAATATTTTTTGTAGTAATAATTTGATGTCCAAAAAAAGAACATCTCATTTTGCTAGAAAAGAAAACAGATTTATAAATTAAAGGAACCATAATTTCTTAAAATATTACGGTACAAACATATTCAAAATGCTGATAAACAGCAAATTATATCGATGAAATGCACCAATATTTAGTGAATAACATTAAAAGACTTACAAAAAATATTTTCTTTAACATTTTGATAGTAAGTCTTTTAATGATTTTTTGCTAATCTAGCTTTTTTGTTCTTTATTGAAATAAACTAGATAATAATACATCTGTTTTTCTTCGTCCCAACCTTTTTCTACATATTTCTCTGCACTTTCAGGATTAATAAAATCCATTTTAATTTGAATATGTGTGTCTAAATTGATGACGTTTTTTATTGATTTTCGAGCATCAGATACTGCAGCATTTGCAATTGGAAATGTAGTAATATCTTCGATGCTATATTTTTCTCCTTTGTCTATTTTATAGTTTTTAAATTCTGGAATCAAATCGGGATTGTCTAAAACCTCATTCAAGAAATTGGTCTCTTCAAATTGATCATTTTTTGCAAAATAATTAACAGAGCGATTCATAAACATCACTTCTTCTTTTTTGTCTTCGGCAGGAAAAACAACATCTTTTGCAAAACCTTGACAAAATTTTAAATATTTTTTGGTAATAAAATTTTCATCCTCAAAAGCATCAACCGATAAAAAATGTTCTAACCAATATCTAGCATCATAACGGTTGCTATCTACTGTCAAAATTTTGTATCCTTCTTCTTTTTTATAATTAAAAATCAAACAACCTTTGTCTAGTTTGTTCAAATTGATTCCGTGTTGAAGAATCATTTCGAGCGAATCTCCTTTTTCTTCAAACTGCATGAAGTCAGACTGTAGCTCACTTTTAAAAACACCTATTGCATCTACAACATTATTATCAATATTCAAATTGGTTAGATAGGTTACATAAACTTCACCGTTTTTTATGTGCGGATGATTGGATTGCTCAAACAAATGAGTTGTAATTTTTTTTGAAACTGCGTGTAAATTGCTTGGGTTTTCAAAAATTTCGGTTGCCATTTTAAACATATCATTATAGTCTAAATCAACCTCGTGAGCAAATTGAAAATAATTTTCTTCTTTTTCTCTAAAAGGCTTAAAGAAATATTCTTTAATAAGAGGCACTATTTCGTCATTCAAAGAATAGGGTTGTTCTGAAAGAAAAATGGCTTCGTTGCGGCTTTTATTTCCTACTCTATGAATAGAAAGTGTCTCGATATGAGTGTTGTATAAGTTAATCATTGTTTGTTTTGTTTTTTTTAGAATAAAGAACCAAGAATATTGACTGAATTTATGTCAATATTCTTGGTTCTCAATTTTGAATTTTTTTTAATATTTAATTCCAATTTTCTTCAAATCCGTAATCTTCATAGCTATCATCACCTTCAAGCATATCAAGATCGTCTTCGTCTAGATCGTTTTCAAATTCGTTATAGTTTTCGTCTACATCTGCTTCAAATATTTTCTCTCCAGCATCTTCGGGCATTTCGCCGTGAGAGAATAAAGTTTCAGGATATACACTACCTGTAGTAATTTCTTCAACAGCAGCAAGTTCTACCAAGAAAGTCCACATATTGATAAAATCATAAACATATATAATCTTAGTATTATCGGAGTCTAAAATCTCAGATAGCTTATAATCGCTCATTGTTCTAACATCTCCAGCAATATCACCAGTATCAAACATTGGAATTTCGTCTTCTTGATTCCAAGTATCATCACAAGTATAGAACGAAGCAACTTCTAATCCGTCAAACCCAAAAGCATTTACTATTGCATTATGCAAATCTTCTAAAGTATCTCCCTCAAGTATTGCAATATCACGAAACACATCATCTTCTGCATCAAGAATAACTCTGAATTTATAAACCATCATTGTTTTAATTTTTTGAATGGTCAAAGGTAAAATATAAATTCGATTGTTCAATTATTCAATTGTTTGAATTTTCAGAATTGTTGAAAAAAAAATCCAATCATTTGATTGGAATTTTTTAATTTTTTAATTTTTTTCTTCAGAGCAAAGTCCGACTATTTCGTGAAAGATATTATGTAGTTCGGTAAGTGATTTTACAAGTTCCTCATCAGATGCTTTTGCGAGAACTAGTTTGTGTAATGATTTGCTTTTTAGTTGTAACCTTTCAGCTGCAGAAAGAATTGCATTTGTTCTATATTCTTCAGGAATATCATTTTTTAATAGAGCTTCAGCTTTTTGAAATAATTCTAATGAGCGCGATTTTAATGGACCAAAATCACCTTCCTCTACAGGATGAAATGTTTGTGACATTACTTCGTGAAAAGTTTTTAATGTTGGCCATTTCTCAAAAATTGATTGTGCAGAAACTGTATTGACTATAAATAAAAAAGAAAGCATGGCGAATGATTTGATTTTCATTGGTTTAAATTTTAAATTACTATTTATATTTAACCAAATTTAATAGAAATTGTTTGAATATCACTTCTATTTTTAAACAAATTTTTTATATAATTCTATTTGTTTTTATCTCAAACTTGCTCCAAGTTCTGTAACAAAATTCTTTTGTAATTTGTTCATCACTTTCTCAATCTGTTCATCTGTTAAGGTTTTTGTATTGTCTTGAATAGTAAAACTCACAGCATAAGATTTTTTTCCTTCTGGCAAATTGGCACCAGTATACACATCAAAAAGATTCACGTTTTTTAACAATGATTTTTCTGATTGACGCGCAATTTTGTATAAATTTTCGAAAGTTACATTTTCATCTAATAAAAGGGCTAAATCTCTTCGAACTTCAGGATATTTAGGAATATCAGTAAATTTAATTTTATTTGAAATGAGTTTCAAAACCAAGTTCCAATTAAAATCAGCATAAAGAACTTCTTGTTTGATATCGAAATGTTTAAGAATCGATTTTTTAACTGTTCCAAATTCTACAAGAATATCTTCGCCAATGGCAATTGCAATTCCTTCTGCAAATACATCTGAAGTTACAGGTTGATTTTTGGTTTTTTGAATGCCTAATCTCGAAATAATGGTTTCAATATAACCTTTAAACAAAAAGAAATCAGAAGCTTGTTGTTTGTAAATCCAAGTTTCGTCGTTTCTATTACCTGACACAAAAAGGGTTAAGTGTTTTTGTTCTTCGTAACCTGAAGGTAAATTATGATAGGATTTTCCGAATTCGAATAATTTTAAATCCGAATTTCTACGATTGATATTATAGGAAACCGCTTCCAATCCTGAAAACAATAATGATTGTCTCATTGCTGATAAATCATTGCTTAACGGATTTAGCATCGTTACATTATGTTCTTTTTGCAATAATTCTGAAAGCTGAATATAATCTGGCGATGTCAACGAGTTGGCCATCATTTCGTTAAAACCTAATGAATTCAATTGGTTTGCAATTATATTCTGCACTTTATAATCTTCAGTTCTTGACGAATTAGAAACGGTAGCATTAAGTTTTTTGGTAAACTGAATATTGTTATATCCATAAACTCTTAATATTTCTTCTATAACATCTATTTCTCTTTGAACATCAACTCTATAGGCTGGAATTGTAAGTCCCAAACCAGCATCTGTAACACTATTTACTTTAATGTCAAGAGAAGCTAAAATGTTTTTAATAATTTCTTTATTGAGTTCTTGACCAATGAGTTTTGCCGTTTTTGCATAGTTCAAAAACACAGGAAAATCTTCTATTTTTTTAGGATAAATATCAATAACATCTGATGTAATTTCGCCACCAGCAACTTCTTGAATTAATAATGCAGCACGTTTTAGTGCATATTCAGTAATTGTTGGATCAATACCTCTTTCAAATCGGAAAGAAGCATCAGTACTCAATGTATGTCTTTTAGCCGTTTTTCTAATACTCACAGGATTAAAATACGCGCTTTCAAGAAAAATGTTGGTTGTGTTTTCGGTAACTGCAGAATTTTTCCCTCCAAAAACACCAGCAATACACATTCCGCCTTTATCATCGCAAATCATTAAATCTTCTTGATGCAAAGTTCTTTCTACATCGTCAAGAGTTGTAAATTTTGTTCCTGCAGGCAATGTTTTTACTACAATTTTCCCGTTTATTTTTGATGCATCAAACGCATGAAGTGGTTGTCCTAGTTCATGTAAAACATAATTGGTAACATCTACAATATTGTTTTTCGGATTCAATCCTATAGATTTCAAACGGTTTTGTAACCATTCTGGCGATGGTTTTACGGTGATTCCAGAGATTGTCACTCCGCAATAACGTGGTGCTAATTTTGAATCTTCAATTTTCACATCAATTTTCAATGTTCTTTTGTCAATTCTAAAATTACTTACAGATGGCGTTATAAGTTCTGTTGTAATTCCGCTTTGAATTAATCCTGCTCTCAAATCACGTGCTGTACCAAGATGACTCATTGCATCGGCGCGATTTGGAGTTAATCCTATTTCGAATATTTCGTCATTTTCTATTTTAAAAACTTTTGCAACTGGAGTTCCAGGTTTTAAGGATGCGTCAAGAATCATTATTCCATCGTGACTATTACCAAGTCCTAATTCATCTTCGGCACAAATCATTCCGTGACTTTCTTCGTCTCTAATTTTTCCTTTTTTAATTTGAAAAGCAATACCATCTTTATCATAAAGTGTACTGCCAATTGTAGCAACAGGAACTTTTTGACCAGCAGCAACATTACTTGCACCACATACTATTTGTACCGGAATACCATCGCCTAAATCTACAGTAGTGACTTTTAATCGATCAGCATTTGGGTGTTGTACACAAGTTAATACATGGCCAACAACTATTCCTTCTAAACCACCTTTTACTGATTGGTATTTTTCTACTACTTCTACTTCAAGACCTAAATCAGTTAATAAAGCAGCAGTTTCTTCAGATTTCCAGTCTATTTTGATAAATTGTTTTAACCAGTTGTATGATATTTTCATCGTAAGTAAGGTAATTTTTTAAAGGTGCAAATATAGTCATTGTTTATGGCTCATCAAAGTTTGAAATAAATAAACTTGTATGTTTTTTTAAAGAATTTCTTCGATATGTTTCTGAATATTTGCCGCCATTTTTTTTGTTGGCAAATCATTTTCATCGTTACCAAATGGATCTTCAATTTCTTCTGCAATAAGTTCTAAACTTGCTAGAACATAAAAAATAAAAACCACAACAGGAGCGACATAATAACCTAAAGTGAAAGAATATCCAAAGGGTAAAGTCATGACATAAAAGAATATAAACTTTTTTAAAAAAGCACTATAAGAGTAGGGAATAGGTGTGTTTTTTATACGTTCACAAGCGCCACATATTTCTGTAAACGATTGTAATTCTGCATTAAGAACGATAAGTTGTTCTCCTGTTATTTGATTTGACTTGTAAAGTTCATTTATTTTAAAATAAATATTTTTGGCTACTTGATTTGGATAGTGTTTGTGATGGTCAATTTTAAATTCAAAATTATCAAATAATTCTTGACTGGTTTCATTATCACTTAGGTGTTCATGTAAAACAAGTGCATAATTTGGAATTAATTTTCTAAAATATATTTTGTCGTCCTCATCTTGAAGCATTACAGATAATTTTAATGCTAAATTTCTACTATTATTGACCAAAGATCCCCACAATTTTCTTCCTTCCCACCATCTATCATATGCAGTATTTGTTCTGAAAACCAACAATAACGAAATCACGAAACCTAACATTCCGTGCATTATTGTGATATTTTTTATGTAATTTATTTCAGATAATTTCAAATATTCTATTTCTATATATCCTATTAAAGCAGCATATATTCCGATAGCGATCATCACCGGGAATAAGGTTCTAAAAGTATCTGCTTTATGAAAACGGAAAATAAAAGTAAACCAATCTTTGGTATTGTATGATATCATTTTTTATAATTTTAACTAATGTGATTCCAAATATTTTTCTTTCTAGAAATTTCTATAAAGGTAGCTCTCAAAGTGGCATGTTGAGGTTTTTCCATTGGAGCATCTTCTTTTAATAATTTTACTGCTTGTTGTCTTGCAAGGATTAATATATCTTTATCTCTAACAATATCAGCAATTTGAAGGTTGAGAACACCACTTTGTTGTGTTCCCATTAAATCTCCTGGGCCACGAAGTTTGAGATCGACTTCGGCAATTTCAAATCCATCATTGGTGCGAACCATAGTTTCCATTCTAGTTTTACTATCATTAGAAAGTTTATGCGAAGTCATCAAAATACAATAACTCTGTTCTGCACCACGACCAACACGACCACGCAATTGATGCAATTGTGACAAACCAAAACGTTCGGCACTTTCTATAATCATTACACTTGCATTTGGAATATTTACACCAACTTCTATAACAGTTGTAGCCACCATAATATTGGTTTTTCCTTCAGAAAAGCGTTTCATTTCTGCATCTTTATCAGCTGGTTTCATTTTTCCGTGAAGAATTGAAATTGCATATTGTGGTAACGGAAAATCTCGTGAAATACTTTCGTAACCATCCATTAAATCTTTGAAATCCATTTTTTCAGATTCTTGAATTAACGGATAAACAATATAAATTTGTCTACCTAAAGCGATTTCGTCTTTGATAAATTTCCAAACTTTTAATCTATTTGAATCAAAACGATGTACCGTTTGAATAGGTTTTCGGCCTGGAGGTAATTCATCAATAACAGAAATATCCAAATCGCCATACAAACTCATAGCCAAAGTTCTTGGAATAGGAGTTGCTGTCATCACCAAAACGTGAGGCGGAATGGTGTTTTTTTTCCATAATTTTGAACGTTGTTCCACTCCAAAACGGTGTTGCTCATCAATTACAGCTAATCCCAAATTTTTAAACTGAACTTTATCTTCGAGTAATGCATGAGTGCCTATAATAATATGCAAAGTTCCATTTTCTAATTCTTCGTGAATAATTTTTCGTTGCGCAGTTTTGGTTGAACCTGTTAAAATTTTGATATTGATATTCAAATCTTGGGCTAATTCTGTTAACCCATTAAAATGTTGATTGGCTAATATTTCAGTTGGAGCCATCAAACAAGATTGAAATCCGTTATCAAGCGCTAGAAGCATACTCATAAAAGCTACAATTGTTTTTCCAGAACCTACATCTCCTTGCAATAATCGATTCATTTGAGCTGGATTTCCCATATCGTTTCTGATTTCTTTAAGTACTCTTTTCTGGGCATTTGTCAAATCAAATGGCAAATGGTTTTGAAAAAAATCATTAAAATAATTGCCAACAACAGTAAAAGGATGTCCTTTTATTTTATGTTTTCGGATAAGGTTTTTAGTAATTAATTGCAATTGAATAAAAAATAGTTCTTCAAACTTCAATCGAAATTGTGCTTTTGTCAATGCTTCGGCACTTTTGGGAAAATGAATATTAAATAATGCCGCTTTTTTGGAAATTAACTGTAATTCTTCGATTAAATATAGAGGTAACGTTTCAGAAAATAATAATTGCGTTTCTTGAAACAATTGCTGCACCATTTTGTTAATGGTTCGGTTTGAAACACCTCTATTGATGAGTTTTTCTGTTGATGGATAAACGGGTTGCATGGCAGAACGAAGACTTTGTTCGTGTTCTGAAAGTAATTCGATTTCAGGATGAGGCATATTGAAAGTGTTTCCAAATGAGGAACATTTTCCGAAAATTACACACATCTCATTTATTTTTAAACTTTCTTTTATCCATTTATGACCTTGAAACCAAACCAATTCCATTTGACCTGTTTCATCAGCAAAAGTAGCCACCAATCGTTTTTGATTTTTGCCGTATTCAACTGTTTTTATGTGAATAATTTTGCCAATTATCTGAACTTCTGCAACATTATTTTGTAACTCGTTGATTTTATAATACCGTGTTCTATCAATATATCGATTTGGGTAAAAATGTATTAAATCTTCATATTTATGAATGCCCAACTCTTTCCGAAGCAATTCGCCACGAGATGGTCCAACACCTTTAAGAAATTCTATTGGGGTATGAAGTAAATTAGACATGTTGTAATTTCAATTTTACAATTACTGCGAAGATAGTTTTTTGTTTGAAATTTTTGAATTTCAAGTTTAAAAAACTCTGTGTATCTTTGTAAATATCTGGAAAACAAATTACAAATGAAATTATTTTTTTTACTATTCTTTTCTACATTCTTATTTGCACAACAAACCAAATTTGTTGATTTTAAAACTGTCAACGCATCATTGATTATAAATCCAGTAAAACGTAATGTTGTAGGAAATTGCACGTATACTTTTGAGGTGAAAAAAAAGACAGATACCATTAGTATTGATGCAATAAAAATGGAATTTTTTAATTTAAAAATAAATAATAAAAAAGTTGAGTTCTTAGAAAGTAAAAAAAGACTAATGCTTTTTGAAGGATATAAATTGGGAAAAAACACACTAACTTTTGAATATGAAGCTTTCCCTACTCAAGCTATGTATTTTGTAAATTGGGATTTTAGTAAAGAAATTGATACACCAGAAGAAGTACAAGGTCAAATCTGGACACAAGGTCAAGGAAAAAACACTAGTAATTGGTTACCAAGTTTTGACGATGTAAACGAGAAAGTAATTTTTGGAATAGAAGTCACATTTCATAAAAGTTTTGAAGTGGTTTCTAACGGAGAATTACTTAATAAAGTTCAAAATGGTGATGATATTATTTGGAGTTATCAGATGGATAAACCTATGAGTAGTTATTTGGTAATGTTGGCAATAGGTCACTTTCAAAAACAATCTGAAGTGGCAACATCGGGAATTCCTTTGGATTATTATTATGAAAAAGAAGATTCTCTTTGTGTAGAACCAACTTTTAGATATAGTAAGAAAATTTTTGATTTTTTTGAAAACGAAATTGGTGTTCCTTATCCGTGGAAAGTTTATCGGCAAATTCCTGTACATGATTTTCTTTATGCAGGTATGGAAAACACAACTTCAACATTGTTTTCAAGAGATTTTGTAGCCGATAGCATTGCTTATAATGATAGAAATTATCTCAATATAAATGCTCACGAATTGGCTCATCAGTGGTTTGGGGATTTAGTAACTGCCCAATCCGGAAAGGACCATTGGTTGCAAGAAGGGTTTGCAACATTTTATGCCTTATTAGCAGAAAAAGAAGTTTTTGGTGTAGATTATTTTTATTTCAAATTATATAAAACTGCTCAAGAATTAAAAGAAGAATCAACAACGGATATAAATCCAATAATAAGTCTGAATGCAAGTTCATTGACGTATTATCAAAAAGGAGCTTGGGCTTTGTTTTATTTAAGAGAAAATATAGGCAGAGAGAATTTTAATTTAGTTGTAAAAAATTATCTTAATAAGTATGCATATCAAAACGTTGTTACAGATAATTTTCTAATTGAAGTTTCAAGAGTTTCTGATTTTGATATTCAAAACTTTAAGCAATTATGGTTAGAACAAACTACTTTTCCAGAAGCAGAAATAAATGAACTTTTGCAAAAAAACGAATTTATCAAGCAATATATTCAGTTATGTCAAAACCCTTTGGATGTTGTAAAAGATAAAGAAGAGATTCTGAACATTATGAAAAGTAATGCCTATTTTCCTGTCAAAGAACTTCTGGTATTGCAGTCAGAAACCATTGGTTTTGATGATAAAAAATATATTTTAGATGAAGCATTATCTACATATGATTGGAAACTTCGAAAAGCTGTAGCCATAACACTAACTGAAATCCCAGAAAGTTTTCGATTAGAATATGAAACATTGTTGAATGATAAGTCTTATGAGACCAAAGAAATAGCTCTTTTTAATTTATGGAAACAGTTTCCAGAAAAGAAAAAATTGTATTTAGAATTAGCTAAAAACTGGAATGGTTTTCAAGACAAAAATTTGAAATTACTTTATCTAACTTTAAGTTTTTTAACGTCAAATGAGCAAAAAATTAAACTTGATTTTTATCACAAATTATTAACTTATACTGGTTCAGATTACGATTCAAATGTGCAACAAAAAGCATTAGAACACTTCTTGAGTCTGGATTTAAAAACTGAAGAAGTTTTGCGAAGTCTTGTTTTTGGAACTGCTAGTCATCGTTGGCAATTTGTGAATTTTTGTAAAAACGCCATTAGAACTATTTTAAAAGATGAAAAATTCAGAATGATTTTGATTAAAATAAAAGAAGATTTGCCTATCAGAGAAAAAACAAATCTACAACGATTATTAGAAGAATAATGGTTTATCTAGTTGATTCTCTTTCAATTAGATTGGTTTCTAGTTCAACAATTCTAGGAGTAAAAGTTTTGTTTTCTTTTCTAGCGATCATTTCCTCATAAAGTAATCTAAAAGATTCCGCACCCATTTCATAACTAGGTTGATCGATTGTGCTTAATTTTGGGGTAATCACTTGTGACATAAACCAGTTACTAAATCCAATAATTTTTATTTGAACTGGGACATTTATGTTATTTTCATTAAAATAGGATAATACACCAATTGCTACCAAATCTGTAATGACAAAAATACCATCAACATCGGGATGTTGCTCAATAATTTGTTTTGCAAATTCTCTGCCTTCTTCAAAAGTTACATTTTTGCAAGTGTAAACCAAATTCGAATCAAAGGTAATGTTGTTTTTTTCTAGCGTTTTTTTATAGCCTAAAAAACGGTCAATTGAGTTTTGCGGGTTTAATGGGCCACGAATATGAGCAATTTTTTTACATCCTTTATTGATTAATAATTCAACTGCATTTGATGCTGCTTTTTGATCATTGATAATAACTTTTGAACTTGGAATTAATTTTGAGATTTTATCAAATTGCACTAGTGGTATTTCTCTTCTTATTATTTCTTTCAAATGGCTATCATTATTTGAGTCGTTTGAAAGCGAAATGATAATTCCGTCAACTCTTTTATTCATTAAGAGTTCAATTTGTTTTTTTTCTAATTCTAATGATTCGCTAGATTGAAGTATAATGACCAGATAGCCATTTTTTTCTGCTTCATCAATAATACCATTAATTACATTAGAAAAAAAATGATGCACTACTTCTGGAATAACCAGTCCAATGATTTTAGATTCATTTGTTCTTAAATAAACGGCATAGCTATTGGGTGTAAAATTTAATTTATTAGCTAGTTCTATGACAGCTTTTTTGGTTTTTGGACTTACATCTGAATAATTCTTCAATGCTTTAGAGACAGTTGTAATCGAAATTCCTAAAGTTGTTGCAATTTCTTTAAGAGTTGTGTTTTTCATAATTTATTTCAAATTAAAAATGAGAATATTAATTATAGATAAAATATTAAAATTAATAAACTGTTTCTTGAAAACAAACATACAATATATTTATAGTATTTGAATTTTCAAGAAACAGTTTGTTTTTAAAATAAAAAATTATTTAATAAAATTAATTACTCAGCACCATCATTCAAAGCTCTTGTTATAGCCACTTGTCCTATTTTTTTTCCTAAAATCAAACCTTGGTCACAATCACTTCTATAATGAATAGCTCCATATAATCTAGACATTGATGCCTCTTCTGCCATGGCATTAAATTCAAAACTTTTTGAAGGAATTAAATGTGACAATAATGTTGATGCTGCTCCACTAAATGTAGAATGACCTGATACATATGAAGGAAAATTAGGAACTCCTGTAAGTGTTTTTATACTAGAATCTACTTGACATGGTCTTGGATTGAAATATGTATATTTTGCATCCCAACAACATATAGCTGCATCCATCAAAGAAATATTTAACAATGCCATATTTCTAGCCCAACGCACTTCACTGTAATTTTGAGTTACAAAAGCTTCCGATGCAATTTGATTCCAATGTCCTGGTGGAGTTTGAGTAGCAACACCATCAGACCAAAAACTTACAATTCTCATGTTCTCTCGAGTTGCATTTTTACTATAACTTTTTACTTCTGCTAATTCTGTTGCAAACTGTGCTGAATTTGTTGATGGTGGAGGCAAAGGTCTATTGTTTATAATCATTTCTGGAGTTAGCAAAAATGATTTTACATTTTTAAACAAGGGTAACATCGGTGGTCTTGCAGGTAACTCTAAAGACATCCAAGGAATTTCTCCTGTAGCTGCAGTTTGTGTTTGTAACTGTGTCCAAATATCCTGATTACCAACAGCTAAACCTGCACCATCTGTTTTGGCTTTTGCCACAAATTTGGCAGCAATTTTTCTTCCTAGTGTAATACCAGCTTCAACATCGCTTCTCACATTTGCACCGCACATTATTCGGTATAATTTTTCTTCTTCAAGTTTGCCATTAATAAATGCAATTTCTGTTGGGAACAAAAGTTTTAACATTTCTACTGTTGCACCGCCAATAACCGCATCTTCACTAGGATAGGATGGAAGTGTGTTTTTTGGTACCATAACATTTATACCAGCATCAACAGTATAAGGTGAAGCTCTATTGTATAAAAACTTGTAATGCCAAGTTGCAATTAATGCATCATATTGAGCTGCACTTACATAAGCATATGCTCTTGCCGCATAAGGAGGATTCGAAAATGGAAATTGTGGATTTGCAAAAGGGTTTGCACCTGACGGAATTGGATAAGTTCCATCTGCATTTTGATATGGAGGCAAATTATGTCTAGCAACAAGAGTACGCATAATTTCATTCCATCTCAAAACACTTCCAGCACTCCAATAAGTTATAATATCACGTTGACTTTGATTTAAGTTGGCTTGAAAACTTTTTATTTCATTTATTTCACTTACAAAACTTGCTGCTGTTGTTGCAATTGGAGCATCTAATGAAAATTCATCTGCTGAAGTCAATAACAATGGTGTCCACGTTCCAGCATCAATATCTTGATTACTCGGGTTTAATTGAGCAAATTGTTCATTGCGTTCTACAATATCTTTTTCGCAAGAAAAAGTGGTTATTATAAACATTGCTATAATGCTTAAATAGACTATTTTTTGAATATTATTTTTCATCTTTTTTTACTTTTTCATCCATTTTTTCGTTCTTATTAAAAT
The DNA here is from genome assembly GCA_043731625.1 of Flavobacterium sp. Taxonomy (GTDB): domain Bacteria; phylum Bacteroidota; class Bacteroidia; order Flavobacteriales; family Flavobacteriaceae; genus Flavobacterium. Next base: position 14,067 of record JAYTIV010000170.1, read on the forward strand.
CTAAAATATAAAACAAACCAACATTTATAGTATTTGCTTGCCCTACATTTCTTCCTGTTAAAACAGAATTATAACCACCTAAAATTGATAATCCTGATATTTTTTTCAAAGTATATTTGGCATAAATTCCAACTTTAGAAACATTCATCGTATTGCTTGGAAATGGCATATTATTTCTAGTAATATCAAATCCTCCTTTTTGAGTAATCCAATTGTCATAATAAACATCTGCAATTAAATTTTTTGTACGATACCCAATTCTAAAATTATATGAAATAGCATCTGGAATCATAACTTCATCAGTATAGTGATACTCTGTGGTGAAATAAGAATCCTTGTCGATAGTGATATTGCTTCTTCTAATATATGTTCCTGAAAAAGTAGTGTATATGTTACCTTTTTGAATGTCACCCATCAATCGTAAAGATGCTGTTTTGCTTTGATTTCCTATACTGAGGGGTAAAAAATCTGGAGTATAATCTGAAGTTGGAACTGAGAAACCACCGACTATATAGGCAGAATAAGATATTTTTTTAATTTTTTTATCAAAAGGCATATATTTTACAAATAATGACAAATCTTGAAATCCTTTTTGACCTATTAATGTTCCTGCAGATGCATTTGTTTTGATATATGGAATACTAAAAATTACATTTAATTTATCAGTAATTCCATAATTCCCCATAACCGAAAGTGATTTTGTGGATACGGTTCCAATATTCAAATTATCTCTTTTTAAAGTTCCTTCCCAATATTCATTGAAACTAGAATATTGATAGACAGCGCCAACGCAGAAATTCTTTTTCTCCATCATTATACCATCAATTTCTGTTTGTGCATTTGAAATAAAAGTTATTAAAAAAGCACAATACAAGTATATTTTTTTCATTTATGAAATTTAAATTAATAATTAGATTTTGATGCCATATATTTAAAATTAACACAAAGCATAAAAACAACTTGCTAATACTCAAATTAGTAGCAAGTTGTTACATAAAAATATAAACTAATAATTTAAACCAATTTTGGAGGAGGAATATTTAGATTAAAATATCCGCTTAGAAGATTTTGTTTTTGATTAGAAAAAATCAAATTTGTTTTTGTTGGAATCAATGTGTTGAAAGCAATTGTTTGGTAATTATTTTCAAGATAATCTTTACTGAATGATTTTATTAATTTTTCAATTGGAGAATTATTTGATTGACTATCAGCTTGATAATCAACAATTTTTTTCAAACTCACATCTATTGCATTTTGATTTTCATCTCCTAAATAATATAAATTCAGAACATTATCTTTTATTTGTTTCTTGAAAATGTGGTATATTTTATTGTCGATAATTACATTTTCATTTACTCTTTCAAGTTCAGAATCTTCAATAAAAGTATATAAAGTTGCATTGAGTTTAATTACTTTAAAAGCTGACTCTGGAGTATTTTGCATCGAGGCAATCCAATTTTGCTCCTTTTGATAAGAAACCAACATATAATATTCTACAACATTGTAAAACAATGATGTCAATAATGTGATTGCTAATAATAAAGAAGCTGCTTTTTTCATTTAATTCAAAGATACTATTTTATTTTAATTGGGCAACACAAGCTTGATAGGGTTGTAAATCTATTGTATTGCCAACTATTTGCAATGAGTTTAAATTATTTATTAATTCTTTGTCCAAAATAAAACCCTCAGGAATTGAAGTTTTGCACTGTTTTTTTGTAAAATTCAATACTATTAAAAAAGTATCTTTTCCATTGCTTCTTGTATAAGAAAATACATCTGGATTTTTTGAATCTTGAGTTTCATATTTTCCATAAACCAGAATTTCTTTAAATTCTTTTCTGAGTTTTGTCATTTTGCGAACAAAATTTAAAATAGAGTTTTCATCTTTATCCGAAGCTTCTACATTTACAGTTGATTTGTTGTCATTAATAGGTAACCAAGGTTTTCCAGATGTAAAACCTGCTAAGTTAGAAGCATTCCATTGCATCGGAGTTCTACTATTATCTCTACTTAATTCGGCTTGCATTTTTAAATAATCATCAGCCGCTTTTTGGCTTTTTTTGAGTTCTAGATTATAACGGTTTCTAGTTTGCAAATCGTTATAATCGGATATATTTTTAAATCGAATATTACTCATTCCAATCTCATCTCCATTATAAATATAAGGTGTTGCTCTCTGTGTCAATAAAAAAGTATACAACATTTTTGCACTTGCATTTCTAAATTCTGGTGCATCATTTCCGTAACGACTTACTGCTCGACTTTGATCATGGTTGGTTAAATAAATGGTGTTCCAACCCTTTTCTAGAAATTTTGTATCCCATTTAGAAATTATTTCTTTCAGACCAATTACATTATTTCTTCCAACAACATAATCGCCTTTGTCATATTCGTTTCTTCCCCAAACATTTGCAATTTCGTCGTGATACAAAGTATTTAACTCGTTTCGGTCTTCACTTACATAATCCATTACTTTGCTGAAAGGAATAACACCGCCTTCGCCAACAGTATAAACATCTTTGTATTTGCTTAATACTTTATCATTCATTTCTTTTAAATAGTCATGAACTTTTGAATCTGCACCATAATAACGCACAAATTGTTCGTTTGTAAAATTTGCTAGCATTACTGGCCAAGTTGTATCTTTTGCCATAAACGGAAACGCGTCTAAACGAAAACCGGCAACTCCTTTGTCTAGCCAAAATTTCATTATGTCATACATTTCTTGTCTCAAGGTAGGATTCTCCCAATTTAAATCAGGTTGTTTTCTCGAAAAATAATGCAAATAATAACTGTTGGTTGCTTTGTTATAGCGCCAAGCATCTGCATTTTCGTCAAATAAACTATAACGTTTTATTGGTGTGCCTTTTTCTGCTGGCCACCAATGGTAGTAATTATAATATTTATTATCTCTTGATTTTTTAGCTTCTGTAAACCATTTATGCTCATCACTACTGTGATTTATTACCAAATCCATAATAAGTTTGATATTACGCTTTTTCATCCCAGCAAGCATTTCATCAAAATCCTCCATTGTTCCCATTTCGGTCATAATGGCTCTGTAATCACTTATGTCATATCCATTATCATCATTTGGTGAAGCACATATTGGATTTAACCAAATTGCATTAATTCCTAAACTTTGTAGATAATCTAATCGTTGGGTAATTCCTTTTAAATCGCCAATACCATCACCATTTGTATCTTGAAAACTTCTTGGATATAATTGATAAATAACAGCCTCTTTCCACCAAGTTGATCCGGCAACATTAGAAGTTTCTGTTGTTGAATTTTCTTTTGAACTGTCTTTACATGAAAGAAAAAATAATACAAATGTTAAGGAAATAATTATTTTCATTTTATAAAATTTGATGATTCTTTTATAATTGATTTATGTAATTGAAATTGATTTTTTATTTTAATTCAAAATCTGCTTTTTTAAGATCTTTAGAATTTGGTCCTATAAAAACACTGAATTTTCCAGATTCAAAAAGAGTATTCCCATTAGCATCAAAAAACGAAAGGTCTTTTTTAGATAAAGTAAATGTAACTTCTTTTGTTTCTCCAGCTTTTAGTTTTACTTTTTCAAATGCTTTTAACTCTAAAATAGGTCTAATGATTGAAGCTGCATAATCTCTAATGTACAATTGCACAACTTCTTCACCGTCTATTTTTCCGGTGTTAGAAACATTGATTTTACAAATTAATTGTTCTGTTTTTTTGATTTCTGATGATGATAATTTAATTTCTCCATAAGAATAATTGGTGTAGCTTAACCCATATCCAAAAGGGAATAATGGTTCGCTTGGCACATCTCTATAACGACTAAACCAATTGCCAAAACCATCAGTTTCTGTTGGTCTACCTGTATTAAATCGGTTATAATAAATAGGAATTTGACCTATTGCATAAGGAAAAGTTACTACGGTTTTTGCAGATGGATTGTATTCGCCCAAGAGCATTGAAGCAATTGCGTTTCCGTGTTCTGTACCTAAAATCCAACATTGGACCATTGCATCAGTTAATGGTTCAGCTTCTGTTAAAATTAGTGGTCTTCCACTCGATATTAATGCTATAATTGGCTTTCCTGTTTTTTGTAATGCTGTCAATAATTCGATTTGCCCTTTACTAATCGTTGGATTAGCAAGAGCTCTATCTTCTCCAGCCATTTTACCGCTTAATCCTATGTTTACAATAACAACATCAGATTCGGAAGCATTTTTCACAGCCTCATTTATCAAATCTTGATTGGTTGTATTATCTGCATTATAACCATTACAAAAACTAAGATTTGCTATTTTATTTTTTAAGCCTTCATAAACAGTTACGGCATCTTTGCTATTTCCTTGAGCTACCCAAAAATCGAACAAATCATCTTTACTATTGGCATAAAGTCCTATCAAAGCTACTTTTTTATCGTTTGAAATTGGTAAAGCCGAATTGTTATTTTTTAATAAAAGTATAGCTTCTTCTGCAGCTTGTTTGGCAATTGCTCTGTTTTCTGGAGTAAATATTTTGTTTTTTTCGTTTGAAGCATCACAAAATTTATATGGATTTTCAAATAATCCTAAATTAAATTTTTGTGTTAAAATTCTTCCAACAGCGTCATCAAGTTGTGCTATAGTTATTTTGCCTTCTTTTACTAATTCAGGTAAATATTGTACAGAAACGCTGCTCTGCATATCCATCATACTTCCCGCTTGTAATGATTTTAGAGCTGCATCTTTGCCGTTTTCTGCATAACCATGAGTAATTTCTTCCTTAAAAGAAGCCCAATCTGAAACTAAAAATCCTTTAAATCCCCATTTTTTCTTTAATACATCTGTCACTAAGAAAGAATTGGCACTAGCTGGTATACCATCAACAACATTAAACGCATTCATAACCGTAGCCGCTCCAGCATCAACGGCAGCTTTGTAGGATGGGAAATATTTATTCCATAATAATGGTCGGCTTACGTCTACTTGATTGTATTCTTTTCCAGCTTCAACAGCGCCATAGGCTGCAAAATGTTTAACACAAGCCATAACGTGCTCATTATCTTTTAAATTTCCTTGAAAACCTTTCACTCTTGCTGCAGAAACTAATCCTGCATAATATGGATCTTCTCCTGCGCCTTCCATAATTCTTCCCCAACGAGGATCATTACTTACATCACACATTGGTGCAAATGTCCAGTGAATACCAGCAGCTGATGCTTCTTTTGCGGCAATTGAGGAGTTTTTTTGAATTCCAGATAAGTTCCAACTACAAGCTTCTGCCAAAGGAATAGGAAAAATTGTTTTGTATCCGTGAATTACATCATATCCAAATAACAATGGAATTTTTAATCGGCTTTGCATAGCTTTTTCTTGAATGGCTCGAGTGTCTGCAACGCCAACAACATTTAGGAGTGAACCAACTTTTCCGTTTTTTACTAATTCTGATTTTTCGTTTTGTCCCACATCATTTCCAGCTGGACCAGTAAATGCTCCTCCATTTAATTGGTTTAATTGTCCCGCTTTTTCTTGAACGGTCATTCTAGATAATAAATCTTTAACTCTTTGTTGTGTTGGTAATGTAGTATTTTGATACGGTAATTTGTTTTGAGAAATTGCTGTAATACAGAATAATACAAAAAGTAATGTTGTGTTTTTTTTCATTTTTTGTTAAATTTTTATCCAAGTTAATTTGTGCCAAATAAATTCTAATGGTCCTTGAGAATGATTTTTCAACCACCATTTACAAAATTCAATTTGTAAAATAAGTAAAATAATTCCAATAAATAAGCAATAAATAGCACCAGTATATTGGTACAATCCAAAACCATATTTATAATAAATTGTTGAACCAATAATTGATTGCATAATATAGGTTGATAGGCTCATTTTTCCCATAGGAATTAATTTTGATAGCAACTTATTTGTTTTTTCTGAATAAAATAATAATATAAAAATGCCAACCCAAAAAAGCATTAAACTAAAATTTGCCCAAGAATTGATAATTACTAAAAGTCGAGCTAAAGCATACTTGTTTGTTGCGAAATCAGGTAAATAAATTACTAATAAATATAACGGAATAAAAATAAGTAGTGCAATTCGTAATATCATTTTCCAGAAAAACAAATTGGTTTTTGTGTTTACAAACAATTGTTTTCTACCTGCTAACATTCCTAACATAAATAAGGCTGGTGCCTGAAAAAACCTGCCATTTTCCCAAGACCACAGCAATGATGCAGCTTTGCCTAAAGTAATGTTTCCGATTATGTAATCCCAAAAGTTACCATTTTTCATATAAGATGCAATTTTTACATAATAACTTTCTGATAAATTGGGTTCAGGAATATAATCTGGATTGGATAAAAGATAGAAATACTTGATCCATTCCATTGGTTGCAACATCAGAAAAAGTGCAATAATCAAAACAGTTTTGTTGCTTAAATTACAAACTGGTATTAAAACCAAACCCAAAACAGCATACATGGTTAGGATATCACCTTGATAGAAAACGGTATTTATAAACCCAAATACCAGTAACAGCATCATTCTCCAAAAAAAGCGTAGTCTAAAATCGTTTCCTTTTTTATT
>JAYTIV010000171.1:0-7939 GCA_043731625.1 Flavobacterium sp.
GATTTGGAAAGCCAAATGTATAAATTAAAGACCGAACTTCCAAGTACAAAACCAACTTTAAAGTTTGCCTAAAACCCCAATTGCGCCAAACCGCTGTTAGTGGCTGGCATTTTTTATTTACGTATCAGTTGTTACATTGTCCCAATCTTGATTCATAAATTTTATAAGCCAATTTAATGAATAATGTCTTTCGTAAACTACACTGCTATTCAACCCACTTGGTGCTTGTTCATTTTTTACTCTAGCATTAACACAAGCCCAATTTAATCTCAGAATTAAGTCTGCTTGGTCAAGAATTTCTTTTTTAGTTCTCAATTTTGAGTTTTGTCTAAACTTTTTTTCTTTTAGTTCATAGATAATTTTTACATCATTTCCTACGTTACACATTTCGTTTGGATAACTTAAAGTGTCAATATATCCTAATGACCAAAGCAAAATATGCAAACTTTCATATCTCCAATTTGCATCAGTTTTTTGTTGCTCTGTTGGTTGATAACTTTTAGCATAAAGTTTTTCGTCGTCAGTTAACTTTTCAGTTATATTAAATTCTTTATCCATTTTGTTTAATTGCTCTTGCTCAAGTCCTTCGCTTTTTAAACCCAAATAACAAAGTGCCAATGCTCTGTCTACAATTTCATCTTTTGTTCTAATTGTAACATTACTTTCTGAATCTACAAATAATGAATTTGGATTGCTGTAAACAGGAATATTTTTCGATTTACAAAAATTTTCTGATTTTGCTCGACGTTCGATTTGGTCTTTAGTTGCAGTAATGTTTTCGACTGGTTTTGTAATTGATTGTGTTTCTGGTTGATCAGAACTTTTACCTTTTGATTTATTTTTCCCACAACCAAAAATTGTTGCTAAAATTCCCATTGTAATTATTATTTTTAGTTGTTTCATTTTTTATGTCTTTTTTACGGATTTTTGGGTTGCTTGCCACTAACAGCGGTTTGGCGCAATTGGGGTTTTAGGCAAACTTTAAAGTTGGTTTTGTACTTTGAAGTTTGGTCTTTAATTTATACATTTGGCTAACCAAATCCCCAACTGACGCCAAGCCACGAGACGTTATGCCTCAGTTCAACCTAATAGGAGAAAGAAGAAATATCTTTTCGTATTAAATAATTTTTAATTGCGATTAAAATAATAAAGGCTTTAAAGTGCAAGTTTAAAGTAAAACACGTTTAATTTAAAAACTTCAAATGACTTTAATCTACATTTTTTTGTTCGTAATTTTAGTATTCGTGTTTATGTCCTATTTAAGTTTGAGGAAAATTAAAAATCAAACTAATATAAGTAGCATTGGAGATGACCGATATTATGAATTAAAATATAAACTTCAATTTATATCATCAGTCGGTGTCATTGTGATTGCCGTTGCAGGCTTTTTTGGATTAGATAAATATGAAAATTTCGTGAAGGAATTTAAAAGTAAAACCGATTCCCTAGATGTTAAACTTAACGAGTATAATAAAAAGATTTCATTATTGGATTCTAATATTATAAAGTATGATACTAAAATTAATGCTTACGATAATTCTTTGAAAAAGCTTGACTTAAGTAAAATCCAATTTTCAAAAGCAATGATTGCTTCAAATAGAGGATTATTACAATTAAAAGATTCAATCGATCTAATCAAAAAGAGAAATATTCTCGATAAAAGTTTCTACATAATCGATAATCTTAAAGTTAAAAACACAATGGTTTTAAATAATACTGAAAGTGGGATTACTAAATTTTATTTTAAGGATATGTCCACAACAATTGGGGACAAAGTGCCTGAATTTGAAAAAGCCCCCGTTACTTTTGTAATTCCACAATCTCCAGCAATTATACAAGTAGTTTCAATTACAAAGGATTATATCGAAGTCTTATTATCGTCTACTACTGGAACCGGACTTATTGAACCCGAAACCTATGCGTTTGGATTATTAATTGCTAGAAAACTTAGATAAAACTTTCTTTATAACAAAAGGTTAGTTTAATTATTAATCTAACTTTTAAACAATATGAAAGCATAACCGAAAATTGGAATAAATAAAGAACCGAAGGCATAACAGCTACTACAACGGATTTGGGCAATAGGCTTAATGGGAAGTTGGTTTTGCACTTGGAAGATTAGGCAAATCCGAAGAATGGTCTTAATTTAGTCCCAAACCCGCTGTAGTACCAGAACGTTAACTGATAGCTTGGAGCTACACAAAACGTAATAAGAACGTTTAATAAAAACTAAAAGGATATGAAAAATTTAATTTTTGAAAGAAGCATTATAATAATGAATAGAAAATCTATTCACCCACCATCATTTTAAATTGTTTTCCAGTGTTTTACAAAATAATTAACTAATTTTACAATTATAAAAATTTAAATCATGAAAAATAAAATATACATTTCAATATTCATTTTTGTTTTAAGCACATTATCAATAAACGCCCAAAGTAATTATTATTACTATTACAAGGATCAAAAAGTTTATCTTACTTTAGATAAAATTAATGTAACCTTAAGTATCTTGAATGACTTTCAAAAGCCATCTGTTTCAACATTGAACCTAAAAGATTTTAATATTGAAATAGACAATACTACAGAGCAAAATAATAAATATGCCAAAGTTGAATTTCAAAATACTCCAACCGATATTGACTATTTCCAAAAATTAAATTCGTTAAATAGTAATCCAAAAATTATCAAAGCGCAACCAAATTTTCTTAATTCACAAGGAGTTAAAGTCGGTATGTCTGATTATTTCTATATTAAATTAAATAACTCATCTGACTATACTTTATTACAAAATTTAGCAACTCAAAAAAATGTTGTAATTATTGAGCAAAACCAATTTATGCCTCTTTGGTACACTTTGAAATGTAATAAAAACACAATAGGTTCAACTTTAGAAGTTGCCAATCAATTTTATGAAAGTGGAAGTTTTGCATCTTCTGTCCCTGATTTTCTTTCAAATGATATTGTTTGTTCAAATGATACTAACTTTGGTAGCTTGTGGGGATTAAATAATGTGTCAAATCCTGCAATTGATATAAATGTTTGCCAAGCGTGGACATTATCTGAGGGAAATGGTATAAAAGTTGCTGTTTTGGATCAAGGCATAGAATTAACACATCAGGATTTATCAACAAATATTTTCCCATTAAGTTATAATTCTGAAACTAACACTTCGCCTAGTCAAATTTTTGGAGACCATGGTACACATTGTGCAGGTACAATTGGTGCCATAAAAAATAATAGCTTACAAGTAGTTGGTGTATCTCCACAGGCAAAATTAATGTCTGTAAGTAATTCATTACAAGGCACTCCAAACAGCAGAATAAAAAGAGCCGATGGTATAAATTGGGCATGGCAAAACGGAGCTGATATTATCAGTAACTCTTGGGGATCATCTGTACAATATCAAGTAATTGATGATGCAATTAATAATGCCATTTTAAACGGAAGAAATGGAAAAGGCACATTAATAGTTTTTGCAACAGGAAATAATAATAGTAATGTTAGTTATCCTGCAAATATTAATACAAATATTATTGCAGTAGGAGCATTAACATCTTCTGGTTCTCGTTCTAGTTTTTCAAATTTTGGTACTCAATTAGATGTTGTAGCACCTGGCAGTAATATATTATCAACAGTACTTAATAATGGTATCGGAAATAAAGATGGAACATCTATGGCAACACCTCATGTTGCGGGAGTTTGCGCATTAGTGCTTTCTGCAAATCCATGCTTAACAGGTCAACAAGTCCGTGATATTATTGAGCAAACTTCACAAAAAGTCGGTGGATACTCTTATACTATAACAGCAGGTCGTCCGAACGGTACTTGGAATAATCAAATGGGTTATGGTTTAGTTAATGCTTTTGCAGCTGTTCAAATGGCTCAAAGTATGGGTTCTGCAGATTTAGATTTAATGGTAAAGGATGGTCAAGATGACACTGGTGCAGAACCAAACACTGTAACACAACATATGTGGAATAGCGATAATATTTGGGTTCGCAATTACAACGATAGTGGTTTAACACATCAAAATCCAGATTATTCTGCAAATGGAAATCCTAATTACATTAAAGTCAGAGTAATCAATAAAAGTTGTGTTACTTCTGCTGGGACTGAACAATTAAAACTTTATTGGGCTAAAGCATCAACAGGTTTAAGTTGGCCAAACCCTTGGAATGGTGGTATTTTAGAACCTGTTACAAACGCTTTAATGGGACAAGTCGTAGGGACTTTAAATATTCCAACATTACAAGCTGGCCAAGAAGTTATACTAACCTTTCCATGGCAAGTACCAAATCCTGCCAATTATTCGCAAGACCAATGGCATTTTTGTTTGTTAGCAAGAATAGAAGCTACAGCCGACCCAATGACCTCATTTGAAACAGGCGATATTAATGCAAACACACGAAACAACAATAACATAGCATGGAAAAATGTAACGGTTGTAGATATATTGCCAAACAATGTAGTAAACCCAGGCGGAGTAGTTGCCGTAACAAATCCGTTTAATCATCCTAAAACATTCTTTTTAGAAATGGAAATTAATGATTTGGAAACTGGAAAACCAATTTATCAAGAAGCCGAAGTTGGAATAAAAATGAATGATGTTTTATTTCAAGCGTGGGAACGAGGCGGCAAAGAAGCTCAACTTCTTGACCCTACATTAGAAGAAAATAGAAAAATCGTGAGAGGTAATCATGTAATCCTTGACAATATTGCATTTAATGCAAATGAAACAGGAACTTTGCGATTAGATTTTAACTTTTTAACCAAAGAATTGACTGACAAATCAAACTACGCATACCACGTTATTCAAAAAGATGCAGAAACTGGTCAAGTAATAGGTGGTGAAACTTTTATTATCAACAAAAATCCAAGACCAGTTTTTGAAGCAGTAGCACCAGATAAAGAGGTAGATTTAAATCAAGCCATAACAATTAGCGCAGAAAATATTAACGAACCTGCAATATATAACTGGTACGACAATGACGGTAATTTAATATTTCAAGGCAAAGATTTACAAATTGCAAACGCAGTTTCAGAAAAATTCAAATTAGAAGTAATATCAACAACGGATGGTTTTAAAGATTATACCGAAGTTGAAGTTACACTAAAACCAAGTAAATTAGAAAACATCGTGCCAAATCCTGCAACAAATAATGTATTAGTGAGTTATAAACTTAATGGAGTAAGTTCTGCTTATTTAATGGTAATTGGCTATTATGGTAGTAATGGAACATCTAATAATTATATATTAGATACAAATTCAAGTGAAATCAATCTAAATGTAAGTAACTACCAAAGTGGCTTTTATACGGTAGCATTGGTTGTAAACGGTGCAATAGTTGATGCAAAAACTTTAATCAAACAATAAACAAATCATGCCATGCCTTCGGTGTGGCTATTTTTATTAATCTTTAAAATATTAAATATCATGAAAACATTAATTTTAAGTTTAGTTTTATTTTTATCATTAAGTTGTAATAATAGTGATGATAACCAATTACCTGCAAATGTTGCAACACCTATAACATCCACACTGGTTGGTAAAAATAGTATTTCAAATCCAAATCCACTTTTGCAAAATATTTTGATTACTAATCAAACACAATGGGCTGGACTTTTAGCTTCAATGAATTCTGTAAACAATGTTTCAAATAATTTTACAGAAACAAATGTTGACTTCAATAACTTTGATATAATTGCTGTGTTCAGAAATCCAGTTTCAAACAGTGCTTCAACAGTTGATATAACTAATATTGATGAAAATCAAATATCAAGAATTGTAACTGTACAAAATTTAATAAACGGCGATGCTCAGGATGTAGCACAGCCATTTCATATTGTAAAAATACCAAAATCAGTAAAACCTGTAATTTTTCAATAAGAAAAAAAAACATAATATCTGTTTAAGTAGGGTTAAAATATTAATTTTAACCCTACTTTTTTTTGGTGTAGTTACAATTCTTAAAAATTTTACACTATTTTTGAATTTTAATTAACCCTATAAACCAAAAATATGGCATCAGTATCAGAAACAGGACACGCTAAAAATGTTGCAAATCTTCAAGATTTAATTTCATTCGTAACAGGTTACGGAGCAACCTACAACCCAACCAAAAATGCGTTAAAATTACCACAACTTACCGCACTTGCCACAGCAGCACAAACAAGTTTAGCCGATGTAATTACGAAAAACACAACGTACAATAATAAAGTAAACGAAAGAGTAAATGCTTTCAACGGTTTAAAAGTTCTTTCAACACGTTTAGTAAACGCATTAGAAATTACCGATGCAACCGCACAAGTTATAAAAGATGCAAAAGGTTTTAATCGCAAATTGCAGGGCAAAAAAGCATTAACAAACGCAACACCAATAGACCCTAACACACCAGCACCAACAACCATTTCGACAAGCCAACAATCATACGACCAACAAATACAACATCTTACAGGTTTAACTTCTGTTTTAATTTTAGAGCCTAGTTATGCACCAAACGAAATTGAATTAGCAACTGCAACGCTTACAGCATTGCAAGCCAATTTAACTACCAAAAACAACGAAGTAGCAACGGCATACACCAATATAAGCAATTCAAGAATTGCACGAAACAATACATTATACGGCACAGACACAGGATTAGTAGAAATAGCAACCGAAGTGAAGAAATACATTAAATCATTATACGGAGCATCAAGTCCAGAATTTGCCCAAGTAAAAGGAATAGAATTTAAGAAAGCGAAAAAATAACATAACCAAAAACAGAAAAGTCGAACCCACTTATAAGATTATGCAAACCGCAAAAAGAAATATACTAAACGCAGAAAGAATTGTTTGCTTCGCAAACAATCTTATTGCTACCGCAATAAGATTTATCTTCTCTGCGTTTAGAATTATTTCAACCGCATTTAGAATTATTCATTCAGCAGAAAGAAATATGGCTTCCGTAATTAGAAATATAGCTTCCGCAAACAGAATAATAACAACCGCAAAATAGAAACAAAAAAAAAGCCATCAGTTAACAGCGGTTTGGCGCAATTGGGGTTTTAGGCGAACTTTAAAGTTGGTTTTGTACTTGGAAGTTCTGTCTTTAATTTATACATTTGGCTAACCAAATCCCCAACTGACGCCAAGCCACGAGACGTTAGCCGTTATTTTGCGCCGAAAAAAACTAAAATGAAACATAAATTTTTATTCATATTTTTACTCATTACAAACTTTAATAGTTATTCACAAAACAAAATGCGAAAAGTTGAAGAATTGATAAATGAAACCGAACCAGGTTGGGAATTAGTAAGTGACTGGATAAGCACTGCAAAAAATAAAGTTGAAATACTGAAAGTTGATAATGAAAAAGCCAAAGATGCATTATTCAAAACTCAAATTACAACTCGATCGCCAATGGGAGCGATTATTTATAAAACTGGCGGAATATTAATTGATAACGGTTGGATTAGAATTTTAGGTTCAGGAAATGAAAAACTTAACCGAACGCTTCCTGATTGGAATTTTGGAAAAACAATAACCGAATTTGGTAAACCAACTTCATATTTACTAATTGCTGATGATGCTATTGGTGGATTTTTTATGCTAAACGGAGGCGCATTAGGAAAAGACGTTGGGAAGATTTATTATTTTGCGCCAGATAATTTAGAATTTGAACCTTTAGATTTAACTTACACGGAATTTTTACAATTTTGTTTTAATAACGATTTAGAAAAATTCTACAAAGATTATAAATGGGAAAATTGGAAAACTGAAGTTGAGAAACTAAACGGAGACAAAGTTTATAATTTTGTTCCATTTCTTTGGACAAAGGAAGGAAAAGAAATAAACAAAAGTTCACGAAAAGAAATCTCAATCGAAGAACAATATAATTTGAATATGGATTTTAGAAAACAACTTGGAATTGAAAAATAAAGAACTACTGCCAAC
>JAYTIV010000172.1:0-48760 GCA_043731625.1 Flavobacterium sp.
AGCTTTTTCAGTTTGAACAATTACTCCTTTTGCTTTTGGGTATAAAAAATTACGTAGTGAGTCATGTAATTTTCCAATACTTTTATTAGGTTGTGCTCTATCTGATACAAAAACGGGAATATTTGTGCCTAGAGTTGATAATAAAACCATATTGTTCCACATTTCTCCAAAAGACAATACTGAAGCTGGATTTATTTCTTTTATTTTTTTACGAAGAAAAAAAACAGTTTTTATTGTTGAGAGTAATCTTTTATTATTATTGAAAGTGAAATCTGGTTTATGTATGATAATATCATTTGAGATTTTATAAAATACTTCTCGCTTTATACCATATAATATTAAGTGAACTTGATAAGCTTTATTGGCTGCAAAATAATTTACCAACTCACTCATAACTCGTTCCATTCCTCCAGCTTGAAGCGAATGAATAACAAAACAAACTTTTTTAACACTCATTATTAAAACATAATAACTATTATTCTAAATTTTTGGCCCAATGAATGTAGTTTTTCACTCCACTTTCAAGTGTCATCGTAGGCTTATAACCCATTGCTTGTATTTTTGAAATATCAGCTTTCCAATTCAAAGGATCTCCTGCTTTAACTTGATTATTAAAAGTAATTGTAGCTTCTGAATTCAGGTTGTTTTTAAATAAATCTGCTATAAATTTAATTGTATATTCTTCTCCATTGGCAAGATTGATTTGGTTTCCTGTAAATGTTCCATTTTTGATAACGCAATAAATAGCATTAATAACATCATCTACATGAATAAAATCTCTTGTTTCATGTCCTGTCCCGAATAATTCTATGTTTTCACCTGTATTGAATTTTTTAAATAAATCCCATAGGAGTTGTTTTCTCAAACCATTTCCATAAGCAGAAAAAATTCGCAAAGAACAAGTTGCAATACTATAATAATCGTAAAACTCTTTACAAATTTGTTCTGCTTGCATTTTATGAATACCGTATGGAGATAACGGTTTTAATTTAAAATCTTCTGTAATTGGAAGACTTTCCGGATTTCCATAAACTGCTGCACTAGAAAGGTTAATAAATTTACAATTTGGTTGAGTTGTTCTTATAGCATCTAGAATTTTAAATACATTGAGTGTGTTTAAATTAAAATCTTTTAAAGGAAATTGTATCGATAATGGTACACTTGCAGCTCCAGAACAATTAATACAAACATCAAACTGATTATTTTCAAAAATGAAATGGTAGTCTGAATTTGTAGCATCAATTTGTATATAATCAGCATTATCATAATCAGTTACAACATCACATCCAATTACAGTGTAGTTTTTATTTTTAAAAAAAGCTATTGCATGTGACCCAATAAACCCTTTTGATCCTATAATTAATATTTGCATAAACTATTTTTTAAAAATGTATCAAATATAAATACCTTATTTGATTTAATTAATTAAATAACGATGAACAAAAAATTATATTTTTAACATATCGCCAAATTTATAATCCCATTCTATTGGTCTCATTTGATCAAATCCTCCACCATGACATTGTGTGATTTCTCCAAAATATAAAACACCATCAACATCATAAAAATCTACTCTTACATAGGCGAACAATTTGGCAACTTCTTTAGAAATAGCTAACATTCTCTCTAAACTTGCTGGAGGATTTATTTCGTCACCTCTTAATTTTGAGATATCTTTAAACTTATTTGCCCAAGAAAAAGGTAATGGTTTCCAATTGGCATCATAAATATTTCGTTTATTAACTCCTTCTCTATCTACTGCAACATAAATAAATTGAACTTCACCGTTAATACAATGTATTTTATAATCATTTGGAATTTTTCCGTTTTTATCTAACAATAATTTTTCTATTATAATTCTTGGTTCAATATCTTTATATTGAAATTCTCTATCTATCCAATAATAATTTTTTGAAAGCCACCATTTGCAATCAACTTGAACCTTTTTCCAATCGATATCTTTTTTATCTCTTACAATTAAAAAACTTCCTGAATCGTGATTTGCTTTTAAAATAAAAGGTTGGTTTGGTAAATTTTCAGGAATTATATCTTTATAATTTTTGGTTTCGTATAGTAATGGAATGAGTAAATCTTCATTCAAATTATCTTTTACGTATTCTCTAACTCCAAATTTATCCGCAAAAACGGTATAGATTTTTCTTCTATCATGAATTTTTAACCACTGTAATTTTTCATTTAGAGATTTCGGGTTTTCTAAATCTAATGGATATCCTTGCAATTTTAAAAATTTCATTTTTAAATAAGATACTTCTCCAAATCTATAATATCTTAAAAACCGATGGGTTTCATATATTGTATTTGCAAAAAAATAACCTAATGCACCTTTATATTTAAAATCTAATAAACCCATTATTTATTATTATTTTTTTTATTAATGTATAATTTCTTTAAATCCGTATGATTTTACCCAAGATTGTGATTTGTTTTTAGAAATCACAAATGCTTCATCTGTCCATTTCAATAAAGGCAAATCGGTTATGCTATCACTATATGAAATCGAATTTGTAAAATTGATTTGATTCTCTTTTATGTATTTTTCTAACAAATCGATTTTTTGACCATGCAAACAATCTTTTCCAGAAAATAGACCTGTCAATTTGTAATCTCTTGTTTCTACTTCAGTTCCAAAAAAAGCTTGAATATTGTGTTTTTCAGAAAAAACTTTTAAATAAGGAGTATATCCACCAGAAATAATGATTACAAAATCTTTACTTTCAATATGTTTTTGCATTTTTTCATATAATGGCTTAATTCTATTTGACATAATTTTTTCATTATAAAAATCAATTGCATATTGATTCACTTTAGCCTCAGCTAATCCTCTAATTTGAAATAATTTTAATCGTTTTGATGGATTTAATTCAGGTGAAAATTTATTTAAAACAGCTAAAAATCTTGTTTTGGTAAGTATCTTATCTAAGATATTTACCCAACGAAATTTGGTGTAATTTTCTTTTTTAATTATAAAATCAACAAACGAATCTGCCGTTTGAAAATTTACTAATGTTTCACAAAAATCAAAAATTACTAATTGCATTTCTTTTATGAAATAGATAAAATTACTTCCAGTACACGATCCATCTGAGGTTTTGTACCTATTGTGATGCGTAATGTATTCATCAACAATTTACTATGCATTAAGTTTCTAACAAAAATATTATTGTCGCTTAATTTATTATAGACTTTCATTTTCATATCAAAATCTCTAAACTCAACCAGTAAAAAATTGCCTTCACTTGTAAAAACTTCCTTGATTATTGAAGAATTTAATAATTTTTCGTTGAAATAAGTTCTAGCTTCTAAAACTTCTTTAACATAATTCCACATATAATCTGTATCAGATAATACAGCTACAACGGCTTCTTGAGTAAATGTTGTAAAGTTTTTAGGATTTCTTATTTTTGAAATTTGCAAAATATTTTCAGCACTTGCTATTAAATATCCTGCTCTAAAATTAGCCAAGGCAAATGCCTTTGAAAAGGTTCTAGAAACAAATAAATTTGGATGAATGAGGACATAATTACTCATTGTTTGACCATAAAACTCATAATAAGCTTCGTCTATCAAGAAAATAGTATCCGGAAAACTTACGATTAAATCTAATAAATATTCTTTTTCTAATACATTTCCTGTAGGATTGTTTGGATTGCAAATGTATACTAATGAAGGAGTTAACTCTTTAATTCTATTTTTAAAGGCTACTTTATCTAATTCAAAACTATCTGAATAATCATAATAAAATATTTGCGCTCCTTGTGATTCACAAGTAAGTCTAAAATTATCATATGTTGGTCCGAGAATTAAAATTGGATCACCAACTCCAACAAACATTCTAACTAAATATTCGTGAAGCGAATCTGAACTTGCAAAATATTGAATATTCTCTTCTGGTAATGAGGTATAGGTTGATAACAATCCTAATAATTCTGCATTATGAGTACTAGGATAGAGATAATAAACCTCTTGCTGATTGACTATTTTATTTAATCGTTCGTTTACTAATGGTGAAGGTGGAATTGTAGCTTCATTCCAGTCTAATTTCAACATTTTTTTTCTTTCATCCGAAGAAACTTCCCAAATTTTATGGGATGCAACTTTGTATGGAGAAAGATTTCTCAAATATTTATTTATAAATCTCATATTATTGTTTTATAATTTTTGCCAAAGAAACGGTGTCAGTAAATATTACATCTGGCCATCGTGTGGTAATTTCTTTGAGCAATTGATCAAAAAGTTTTAAATTAATATCTCTATTTTCTGAGTGCAAAGTACCACAAAAATTTATTCTATGCATTGAAATAATTGTAGGTTTATTCCAAAAAAAAGAAGATTGTATTTGTTTTATGCAGTCAGTAACGGCAATTGTTTTATTTGTTTCAGAAAGTAAACTTGGTTCAAACTGAACATTTCTAACCGTTTGCAGTAAACCTGGATTTTGACCCATTTGTTGACCATTAAATCTACGAATCATTTTTCGTTTGGTTTCTCCAATAGGCTTAGGCAATAACTGATATTTCATTCCTTGCATATATTCTACACCATTTTCTATTAGTGTTTGATCTAGTTCCGTAGGCCAAATATAATTATTAGGAATGAACGATTTTGAACGATAACCAAACAATTTTTCGAAAATATTCAAACCATCTATAATAGATTCTTTCATGAAATCTAGTTCAGAATTGTGATTATAATCAAAACTACCTTGTATACTTTTAGGGTATTTGTTATACATATCATTACTAATTCCCCAACAACCCAAATTGAATGCTTTTATAAATATTGGATCTTCTTTTTTTAAAACATCCAACCAAAAAGGCACATTTACATGTTCTCTACCGTGAAATTGAGGTACAAAAAGCTTGTTTTGAAAACCTTCTTTCCAAAGTGACAAAGGATTATTATTTGGAAAAAACCGATTGAATGTGGTGTCAATTGTTTCGTAATAATATTCTTCGAATTTTGAATCTTTTATTTTCTGAAAATCTGGATTTGCCATCACCGCATTTGCTGTAATTACAGGATGATTCCCTAATGAGTCTTTATGTTTTTGTAAAACTTGAAAAAGCAATTCAATATCTTCTACTGAACACAAGTTATCATATCGACAATACGGACTTTTATTAACAGGAATACTATCATTTAGTAACGTTTCATATACTTGTTTACTTGGCATTCTGATACTTCCCCAGTCGTCAGATTCTATAACAACAATTTTTTTGTTCGTACTCCATCCGGAAATATTAACTAGATTGTTTGATATAAATTTTTTGATTTTTTTCATTTGAAATTATTAATTACTTTTAAATATTTCTTTTTCAAATAAAAATTTAGTTATTTTTTTTGCGCCACTTTGATTTAAATGATCTGGTGATAACCAATCAGTTTTTGGATCTAAAATTTCTGATGAAAGGCTATAATTATTTAGATTATATAATAAATGCTTTTTATTATTCAATAAAGGAATTTTATTATAAAAAGGAATTTGATCTCTATTTTTATTTGAACCGGGTAATTCAACAAGCAATACTTTTATTGCATTTTTTTGACATAAATCAACAATTTTATTCAAATATGGATTTTTATAATCAAGAAATTTAATATCCATTTGTTTATAAACTGAGTTATCTGGAATCACTTTGTTTGTTTGCCATTGACCTAATACAAGTTTGGCATTTCTATGATCTTTAGAAATAATTATTTTAATCAAATCTATTGCTAACCATTGAAAATTAAATAAAGGTGGATTTACTATATTTTTTTTCAAACTAGGCTTAAAGAAAAAATCTACCTCAGGATTAGAAAACGGAATTTTATTTAAATAAGAGTTTCCGATTGATGATGACAAACACAACATTACTGTTTTAGGCTTTTGATTATGTTTAAGATAGTTTTCTAAAATCATTAATGATGTTGAAATGTGGTTTCCTGCTACACTAAAATTATATGTTTTTATATTATTGCTTGTTAAATATTCTGCATCAATACCATCTAAAGCCATACTGTTTCCTAAAACAAGAAGGTCATATTTTTTGTTTTCAATTTTTGATATATCATATACTTTTTTAAATCCTGGACTAAAACATACAAGTATTATTAAATAAAGAATATTGATAAGTATTACTAATCCTAAAAAAAAAGTGCATTTTATTATAAATTGCTTCATTGAAATTTAAATCAAATTAAAATTGAAAATAAATAAAATTGTTCTGTTTTCCTCCAAAAAGTAAAATAAATAGAACTAATACTGAATATATTACCCACCTCTTAATAATAGATTGAGATGTTTTTGTATTAAATTCAAGACCATGCCTTTTATCGCGATGCATCCATTCTACAACAAGAAGTAAAAACACCATAAAACAATGAATAATAAGATATATAATATCTACAGATTGTAAGAAAGTTGGTGTTTGAAAAATACTTTTTGAAAATATTTTACTTACAATATAAAAAGCTTGTTTAATACTATCTGATCTGAAAAATATCCAAGCAATTACAGTGAGAAAAAAAGTAATTTGAATTTGAAAGAATTCTTTTAGTGAGGGTAAAAACTTATGAGTCGAAATTACTTCTAAATTGTTTCTATTTTTATCTAGTAATAACAAAGGAATAAAATAAATGGCATTAAGTAATCCCCATGCCAAAAATGTCCAATTTGCACCGTGCCAAAAACCACTTACAAGAAAAATAATAAATGTATTTCTTACTCTCATCCACATCCCGCCTTTGCTTCCTCCAAGTGGAAAATATAAATAATCTCTAAACCAAGTTGACAACGAAATATGCCATCTTCTCCAAAATTCTGCTATATCACGAGAAAAATATGGGAATGCAAAGTTTCTTAATAACTCAATTCCAAATAATTTTGATACGCCAAGTGCTATATCTGAATATCCTGAAAAATCACCATAAATTTGGAAAGTAAAAAATAATGCTCCTATAAATAAACTACTTCCGTTATGTTCGCCGCTTTGGTTAAAAATTTGATTTGCATAAATTGCACAATTATCTGCAATAACTACTTTCTTGAATAATCCCCATAAAACTTGCCTTAATCCATCAATAGCTTGATCATAATTGAATTTCCTTACTCTTTTGAATTGTGGTAATAAATGAGTTGCTCTTTCTATAGGACCTGCTACTAATAAAGGAAAATAACTAACAAAAACAGCATAGTCAACAAAGTTTCTTTCAGCAATGATTCTTTTTTTATAAACATCAATAATATATGAAAGACCATGAAATGTATAAAATGAAATTCCGACTGGTAAAATAACCTTTAGCGTCCATGGGTTTATTACAATTCCTGTATTTGCAATTGCATTTGTTAGCTCTGAAATAAAAAAGTTGTAATATTTGAAAAATCCTAAGAATCCTAAATTAATTCCAATACTTATTATTAGCCAAAATTTACTACGGACTTTATCTTTTGCTTCTTCAATTTTAAGACCAGAATAATAATCTAAAAATGTAGAAAATGCCAATAAGAATAAAAAACGCCAATCCCACCAGGCATAAAAAACATAACTTACTAAAAGTATTAAAAGGTTTTGCTTTTTAATGTTTTTTTGAAATACAAACCAATATAATATGAATACTATTGGAAGAAAAACGGCAAATTCTATAGAGTTAAATAACATTTATTAATTAATAAGTTTTATTTTTTTATTTAAACATTGAAATTAATGGTATAGGTAAATCTAAAAAAATTGCTGCAATTGGATTCCCTAAGATTGTAATAAAAGTAATAGTTTCAAATGAAGTTCTCAAAGAAATAATTAAATAAAAAAGTAATATAGGAGATAAAATTTTTGTCCATCTTTTAAATATAAAATCATCGTATTCAATATAAAATAAAAACAATAATGACATTGCAAATAATCTACCTATAATTAAAAACCTATTTCCTGATGGAACCAATGACATTATGTTTCCAACTATTAGAAATAAAAGAGTGAATATAAATAAATTAGAAAAAATCTTATTTGATTTGATTTTAGATAAACTTGTAAAAAAAATAACACTTATCATTATAAAAATAAACCAACCTAACATTTTTGAATAATATTGAACATACCAATTTCCTATTGGACCTTCTGAGACAGTTTCTACGTATTCATCACTAGTATAACTTTTTATTTTTGGTACTAAAAACTCTGGTGCAATGTTGCCAAAAAACTCTCCTATTGAACTAATATTAAGTACTGAAACAAAAAAACTTGCAATAAAAATAAAATATAATATTTTCCAAGGGAGTTTGACAATTAAAAAAAAGAATAATATTGAAACTGGTAATACAAAAGAGAAATGTATTAATATACTTAATATTGCTATTAAAAGACCTTTTTTGTTTTGATTTACAATATAATTAAATGTTCCATAAAAAAAAACATGAGCAGCTGTCCACATTCTTACACCATTTAATTCCCAAAAACCAATAACACTAATAAACGTAAATAACAATATCCATAATTGTAAGTTCATACTTCTTCCTTTAAGAAGATCAAGTAGCATCCAAATATTTCTTGAATAAAAGTAACCAAAAACAATACCGAATATTGCAAAAAGAATATTTCCATTATCCGAAACTAAAGAAAGTAAATAGGTAATTAACGGTTGATATATGTCGATTGTAGAGCCATCATCAGAATAAAAATTTGCTAAAAAACTATCCCAATTTACTGAAGCTTCATATAACTCTTTTAATCTTAGCACATATCTACTTGAATCCATTTCTTCTGGTCTATTCATTGTAAATCCATAAAAAATAACAAAAACCCAAGCACTATTTTTTGCCCAAGTGTCATTATAATGTTTAAAGGCTTGGATTAAACCAAGAAATGGATTTAGTAAAAAAAAGACAAATGTATTTTTCAATTTATACTTTTAGTTTCGCTAAAGTTAGAAATTTTTGAGCCACATTTTCAATTCTATATTGATTCGGATTCTCTATTTGTATAGCATTTTTATAATTACCTTGTAGAAATTCTATAATAATCTCTTGATCAAAATGTCCTGTTTTAATTGACAAAATAGGTTTTTGTATAATTGCAAAATCTATTAGTTTGCTGGGAGTTTGTTTGCTACCTACATTTTCAAAATTTACAACAAAATCCATCTTACTCATTTCAAATAATAATTCATCTCGGTGCACTATTGGCTTGAGTTGAATTCTACCTTTTGAGGCATCAATATAAGGAGTAACTAATGATGGTGTTATGGTATAAATGTGAAATTCAAAATCAAAACTTTCGTCTAATGTGTTAAGGAAAGAAAATAATTCTGACGGATCTCTTCTTCCTGGTATAAACATTCCTCCATAACCAAAAATTACTTTATTTGTTGGTTTTTTTCCTTCAAATTTTTTAACATCTTCAAATCGAAACCCTTGCGGAATAACATTTATTTTATAATGAAACTCTTTATAATATCCTTGAATTGAAGAAGGAGTTGGAACAGTAAGGAACTCTGCTTTACGACAGAATTTTTTTTCTAACCATCCGAAATAAAAGGGTGGTTTGAAGGTGTCATTTTCTTGACCCATATAAGGATCTCCACAATCTGCAATCCAAACTTTTGCTATTGGATTTTTTTTGCTTCTAACAGCAGCAACTCCCCAATGTATTGGGTACGGTACTGCTACAGAGATTAAAATATCATGGTCTTTTTCTCCTTTCAATCCTTTTTTTAAAAGTGGCATAATTTGAATAAGCGGATATTCAAATAACAATGTACTGAACCTAGTAGTAATCCTCCAAAACATACGTACAATTCCTTTACCTTTTACTGTTGGAACTGGCCAAGTGAGGTGTCCTAAATTTTTAAACTCAATCCCGTTTTCTTTACAGAATACATCTGTGCCAATTCTTGGATGTGTCAATACTTTTACGGTATGACCTTGTCTACCAAACTCTTTTGCTAATTCTGTTGCACGAAAAGATCGAGGAGAAATATCCGGATAGAAAGCATTGGTAACAATAAGTATTTTTTTGCTTGCCATTTATTTTAAATCTTTCAAAATTTCTACAATACGTAGTGCTGCATTACCATCCCATTTTTCTGGGATTGAACCTTTTTTCCAGTTTCCAGAAAATAATTTTTCTAGTGCTGGTTGTATTGCTTTTGGATTGGTTCCTAGCAATTCATTTGTACCTATTGATATAGTTTCTGGCCTTTCTGTGTTATCTCTCAAGGTCATACACGGAATTCCCATAACGGTTGTTTCTTCGGTAATTCCGCCAGAATCAGTTATAACCCCAAAAGCATTTTCTACCAAATAATTAAATTCTAAATAGCCTAGTGGCTCAATAATTTTAAGATTTGGAGCTGAAATACCCATTTCGTTCAAGACTTTTGCTGTTCTTGGATGTATCGGAAAAAGTATTGGTAAACCATTGGAATTATTCGTAATTTCTGAAATCAACACTTTTAGACTGTCTCCAGTATCAACATTTGCTGGTCTGTGAAGTGTTAATACAAAATATTTTTTTTTCTCTAGGTGTAATGTTTCCCAAAATTCTGGTTTTACAAATTTACTTCTATTACTATTTAAAGTATCAATCATTACATTTCCAACAAAAAATATGCGGTCTTCAGAAATTCCAGATTTTATTAAATTTTCTCCAGCCCAAGTTGTCGTTGTAAAAAAATAATCTGCTAAAGCATCTGTAACCAAACGATTAACTTCTTCTGGCATACTCATATCAAATGAACGAATTCCTGCTTCTACGTGAGCTACTTTTATATTTAGTTTTTTTGCCACTATACTACAAGCCATTGTGCTAGTAACATCACCTACAACTAAAACTAAATCTGTAGGATTTTGTAATAATTCTTTTTCAAAAGCAATCATTATGGCTGCGGTTTGTTCGGCTTGTGTACCTCCACCACAATTCAAATTAATATCTGGTTCTGGAATATTGAGTTGTTTGAAAAAAGTATGACTCATTTTTTCATCAAAATGCTGACCAGTATGAACCAATCTATAGGTTAAACCCGTTTGGTCTTTTATGGCATTGATGGCGTGAATGATGGGTGCAATTTTCATGAAATTGGGTCTTGCACCAGCTATTAAAGTAATTTTACTCATTTTTTTATTGTTGTTTTTTTAAAACTTTAATTGAAATTTAAAATTAATTTAATTTTAAGAATAAACTCATTAATTTTATTTTTCTAATATTAGAAATTATAATTTTGAAATTGATTTTAAAGAATCATCAAAAACTTCTTGAGAATAATATTTGTTTAGAAGTAATTTATTTTGATTAACGTTTCTATTTATTTTAATTCCTTCATTATCTATCAGAGTGTTATCATAAATTTGAAACCCTCTTTCTTTTAAAGAAACAAATGAAGTAGTATTTGGATTTAAATAAATGATTTTTCCAAGACTTAATAAAGTCAATGTAACTCCCATTGCTTCTTGACGATTGTGATCAAAAATTACAATATCCATTTTATTTAAAAACTCTTTATATTCTTCAAATTTCATAAAATGTTCAATTACAATAAATTTATCTCCAAACATCTCTGTACCAACAATTTTTACTCTGTTTTTATAATCTTCATACATTCCGTAGGATAATGGACAAAATATAAACTCAATATCTTCTTGAAATTTTATAATTCTTTTAAAAATACTTTCATGATTATTTGTTGGATCAGTTGAGTTACCTATTAATATTTTTAATTGTTTTTTTTGTGAAACATCAATTGGAGAAAATTCAAAGGTACTTACTACATTACTCAAATAAATAGGACTGTAAACAAAATTTGCTGCAGAATTTAATAATTTATTTGCTAAATCAGAATCTCCTTTAATATGTGTAATATGATTTTTTACTCTACTAAGTACAAACTTTTTAACAAATAAGCGAAAACCATTTTCTTTATCAATACTATACAACTCTTGACCATAAATTAACCAACTAGTTTTTTTTAAAAAAAAAGGGAATATCAAAAAAAAAGGTAGTAAAGTATCTCCATGAAGAATAATTCTATTAGAATTAAAACAAAGTTTAAAAAACAACCTAATATTAGAAAATAGATTGTTTTTTAATGGCGATAATAAATAAAATAAATTCTTATTCGACTTCAGTTCTGTTTTTTTATCTAAAAGAAATAAAAATTGATTTTCTTTTAGATTTAATACATTAGTGATATAATTATAAAAAGGAATAGTGAATTTATCTGAAACCAGTATATGTAGCGTCATTTACTTATATTTTATCCTTTAAATTCAACTATAGAATTTATAATTAATTCATGAGTATCAGAATCAATATCATAAAACATTGGAAGTCTAACTAAACAATCTGAATATCTATCTGTTTCTGTTAGAACTCTTCCATCATGTTTATCATTATAATATGGGCTTTTATGAAGGCTTAAATAATGAAATACTGCCATAATCCCTTTAGATTTTAGGTGATCAATAAAAGCTGTTCTTTGTATCACATTTTTACATACAACATAATACATATGCGCATTATTTGTTGCAAATTCAGGAATAGAAGGTAAATGAATATCATTTATTTTGGCCCATTTTTCTAATTTTTCATTATAATATTTCCAGAGTGAAAGTCTACGGCTTTGTATTGCATCTAAATTTTCTAGTTGTGCCCAAAGAAAAGCTGCAATTAATTCTGATGGAAGGAAAGATGATCCTAAATCAACCCAGCCATATTTATCAACTTCACCTCTAAAAAAAGAGGATCTATTTGTTCCTTTTTCCCAGATAATCTCTGCTCTTGCCATAAATTGCTCATCATTAATAGCTAACATTCCACCTTCTCCTGAAATAATATTTTTAGTTTCATGAAAAGAAAAAGCTGCTAAATGACCTATCGAACCCAAAGCTTTTTTGACACCATCTCTGCCTATATAAAAACTGTCTATTGCTTGTGCTGCATCTTCAATTACAAATAGTTGATGTTTTTGAGCCAAATCCATAATAATATCCATATCACATGCAACTCCTGCATAATGCACTGGAACTATTGCTTTAGTTTTTGAAGTAATTAATGAAGCTATACTTGCTTCATCCATACCTGGGTGATCTTTTCTACTATCAGCAAAAACAATTTTGGCTCCCCTCAATATAAACGCATTTGATGTGCTAACAAAAGTGTATGAAGGCATAATAACTTCATCTCCGTCTTTAATATTAATTAGAATAGCAGCCATTTCTAGAGCATCTGTACATGAGGTTGTTAACAAACATTTACCGAAACCATATCTTTCTTTGAGATAATTTTGACATAACTGTGTATATTTCCCATTTCCAGAGAGTTTACCTGTTGAAACTGCATCGTAAATATAATGCGTCTCTTTTCCTGTTAAAAAAGGTTTATTAAATGGAATATTATTTTTTATCATTATTAATTATTTAAATCTAATTCTTAATTTTTTTAAAGTTACTTTTTCACCTAAACTGTTATAAAAATCTATTACTTGTAGGAGTACTTTTTCGTTGAATAATCATTTTGAATTTCTTTCTCTTTCCCAATTACAATATAATTATTGA
Source organism: Flavobacterium sp. (assembly GCA_043731625.1). Taxonomy (GTDB): domain Bacteria; phylum Bacteroidota; class Bacteroidia; order Flavobacteriales; family Flavobacteriaceae; genus Flavobacterium. The sequence continues at coordinate 13,547 of JAYTIV010000172.1, forward strand.
ATAGTGCAATTTGGGATTTAAATGAAATAAAGATTTTAATTCTATTTTACCTAAAACATATTCATTAATCATTTTATAAAATTTTTAAATAAAATTTTATAAAATTTTTCATTAGCATATTTCAAAACAAATAAATATGGTGATATATTAAAATATTGAGCATATTTATAATATGGTTCTACAACACCTAGAGTTTCTAGATTTACAAATCCAGCCGCTTTTATTTCTTCAATAATTTTTTTCAATTTATTTAAAGAACTAAAATTAACATTAGGAAAAATAGTAAGCAAGACAAAATTGACAATCCCTAGATTGAGTAAACCATTTTGTTTTTTTGAAAATGAATATTTTGATTGAAAGTCTTTTATTTCCTTTGCAGCTTTCAGAAATCCTTTCATTGCTTTGTCTGAATAATAAACTCCTGTAACAGTTGCAGAACCTTTACTTGTTGTTCGCTGATGAAATTTAGAATTATCAAAACCAACAGTTTTTGCTACAGAGAATACTTTTACTAAGAAGCAACCATCTTCTAGAAAAGGAACATTTATTGGATATTGAATTTTATAAAAATCAAGTAAACTTTTACGGTATAATATAGCCCAAGATCTGTTTGGGTCTTTGATATTTGGTCCTCTTGATGCTAGATATCCATCTACACCATCATAAATTTTTTTTTCTTGTTCGCTAAAATTAGTCTGCCAACTACTTTTTCCTTCAGCGTCAAATATTTCAAAACTAAGATACAATACATCTAAGTCTTGTGCTTCAACTTTTTCTAAAATATTTTTAAATGCATTAGGCAATACATAATCATCTGGATCAATTGGCATAATATAGTTGCCTTTTGCAATTGCTAAAGCATTATTTCTTGCTACTGAAACCCCTTGATTTTCTTGATTGATTAATACAATATTATTAAACTCGAGTTGTAGTTTCTCTACTATTGCTTTACTACTGTCTGGTGAGCCATCATTGGTAATTATTATTTCGAAATCTTGTTTAGGAATGTCTTGATTTTCAAGACTTCTAATACATTTTTCGATATAATTTTCAACTTTATAAGCTGGTACAATAATACTTAAACGCATATTTATTGGTAAAAAATAGAACTTTTATTTTTTGATAATCTTTTTTTAAAGGTATAGATATAATAATATGGGTTTAAATAAAAACAAAACAATTTATATAGAAAACTATTAATAGTCGTATTTTTATTGAGACCATTATTTTGAAAAAAATTCGAAATTATATTTACAAATTTTTCAGATTTAACCATCTCCCAAGGCAAAAATGGGTGAGCAAATTTTTCTCTGATGGCAAAGGAATATAAAATTGCTGCTTTAAATATTGGATTTCCTCCTATATTATTTGAAGCTTTGCTATGTACTCTGTAACCAACAGTTGGTTTATGAAAATAATATAGTTTTTCTCCAGATTTAGTAAGTTTTAGCCACATCGGATAATCTTCGACTAATTTATTTGATTCATCATAACAACCTACTTTTAATAATGCTTTTTTATTAAAGAAATAAGAAGGTGTATAATGTATCCTGTCTAAAACTAATTCTATCTGGTATTGATCATGTGCAGTAAAAGAAGGATGCATCAAATTATTAGGAAAATCTTTTGGTGTTATTCTAACGTAATTTTTATCTAAAAAATCATCTTGAAAAACTTTTACCTGACTAAAAATAATATGTGCTTGAGGATTTTCATCAACAAAATCCATATTGTCTGTTATACAGTTTGGTAGTAAGATATCATCACCTGCAATAAATTTGACCCAATCGCTCGTTGATGCATTTATACATCTATTGCAATTGGCCGAAACTCCAGTATTTTTGGGTACACTAATGACTTCAATATTTGAAAATCGTTTTTGGTTTTTTTCTTCTAAAAGCCATTTATTGACAATTTCTAATGTATTATCTTTTGAACAATCATCAGAAACTACTAATGCTAAATTAGCATAGGATTGTTTGAAAACACTTTCGAGAGTTTCAAGAACATACAATCCTGAATTGTAGGTTACAACTGCAATAGTAACTAGTTTATTCAATTTTTAATTTTTGACTTTAAACTAATTAATATTGCCTTTAAATTCATTCGCTTATTCAGTTCAAATAAACTATAACTTATTGATAATAAAACAATTAATGCTTCAGCGAAATATGCATTTGGATAACCTAACCATTTAATAAAGAATAAACATAAAGCTAATGCTAACATTCCTTTAAATAGTAGTCCATATACTTGTATATTATAATTAAAATTATATTTAGTTTTTAACACAAAAAGCATTAATAATATACAAAAAATATAACTGAAAACTAATGAAATCCCCAAGCCTGTCAATCCATAATATTTATAAAATAGAATATTGAAAGCCAAAACAATAAGGTTTGCTATAATTTCTACCGTTAGAAAAAGTTTGTTATCTCCTTTTGCTAAAATTACAAATCCTACTACCCAAACTAATCCTTTTAATGGTATTGCAAGTACAGACCAAAAAATAAAATCTTGTGAAGCAAAAAACTCTTTACTCAGTAAAATCCTAATTAATATTGGTGTCGTAGTTATTAATAACACCAATACTATGGATAAGATAATCAATACCAATTCTGCTTGCTCATTGACCAATTGTTTCCATTTGCTTTCATCTCCAATTACTCCCGATAATCTAGGATAATAATCGGTTGCCATTGCTGTAAAAACCATTCCGACATACCCATCAACTATTGACAAACCTGCATTGTATAAACCTACATCTGATAAGTTTCCTGTTTTAGATATAAATGCATTTAATGCAAATGCAACTCCAGAGGTTAATAAACTTACGATAGTTAAGCTAATTCCTAAAGTAACCATTGGTTTTCCTGCAGCAATTGTTTCTGCCCAACTCATCTTGATTTTGGTATACTTTATTTTTGATTTAAAATAAAGTGAAACCAAATAGGTCCCAACTGTAGTAGCAATTATTGCTGGAACAACACCTTGTATTCCATAAAAATAAAAAATTGGCAAAGCTACAAGCAATCCAACAACAGAACCATATATATTGGCTTGAGCCAAATATTTTATTTGTCTTGTCCCTCTTAATAAGGTATAAATTCCACCTGTTAAAGCAGAAAATATAAAAGTAACAGATAACCAAATATAAGAGGTCTTATGGTATGAATTTCCAAAAGACAAATGACTTAATACTGAAGACAAAGAAATAGTTAATACAATTCCAATAGTAGCGGTAATCCACATCCAACGACTAAAAACAGTAAAGGATTTGGCTATTTGCTGATCATCGCCAGAATTATGTGCTTTAGAGATATCTCTCACAGCACTTTCAGAAAGCCCAAGTGAAGAAATTATTTTAATCAAATTTAAACTTGACATTAACAATCCGTTCAAGCCCATACCTGCAGTACCTAATAGCAAAGCTACCGCTTTACCTCGAATAAGGGTAATCAAAATATTAAAGACTTGAACACCTCCAAATATGGAAGTGGCTTTAAAAATAGATTTATAACTCGTATTTTTTTCTTCCAATCTAGATTTTAAACATCAAAAGCATTTATGAATTCAATAATTTTCATCACTTCATCGGTAGTTGTTACTGGGCTAATTGGTAAACTTAAAACTTCTTTGTGTATGGTATTTGTGATAGCATAATCTAGATGATTTAATGCTTTATATGCCAATTGTTTATTGGGCGGAATTGGATAATGTATTAGGGTTTGCACACCATTTTTTTCTAAATAGTTCTGCAATTTGTCTCTTTCTGTATGACGAATAACAAATAAATGCCAAACATGTTCTTTGTTTTCTTCGTATTTAAAATCACTATTATTCGGAATAGGCAAAACAATATCTTTATTTTTAATTCCATTTAAATATAAAGATGCCAAGTGTTGTCTGTACTTATTTTCTTTATCAATATATTTTAATTTTACATCTAAAAAAGCAGCTTGTATTTCGTCTAAACGACTATTTAATCCTTGATATTCATTGACATATTTCTTCTTGCTACCATAATTTCCTAATGCTCGCATCATTGTTGCCAATTCTGTATCATTTGTAGTAATTGCACCAGCATCGCCTAAAGCTCCTAAATTTTTTCCAGGATAAAAGCTAAAACCTGCAGCATCGCCAAGATTTCCGGTTTTTACTCCACGGTATTCTGCTCCAATGGCTTGAGCATTGTCTTCGATAATTTTTAGATTGTGTTTTTTGGCTAAAGAAACTAATGATTCATTCCAACAAACTTGTCCATACAAATGCACTACCATTATGGCTTTAGTTTTTGGTGTAATGTATTTTTCGATTAAATCAAAATCTAAATTATAGGAATTGCTATTTGGCTCTACTAAAACAGGCACTAAATTATTATCTGAAATTGCCAAAAGTGAAGCAATATAGGTATTGGCAGGAACAATAACCTCATCACCTTCTGACATAACACCTAATTCTATATAGGCTTTCAAGATTGTTCGAAGGGCATCTAATCCATTTGCAACGCCAATAGCGTGTTTTACTCCTACATAAGTTGCTAAATTTTTTTCAAAACATTCGAGTTTACTTCCCATCAAAAACCATCCAGAATCAATTACATCTGAAGCTGCTTGTTTTAATTCGGCAGCATATTGGGCATTTATTTTTTGAAGATCTAAAAATTTAATCATAACCGTTCTCCTATTTTAAATATATCTGATGGAAATACAATTTTTCCATCGATTAGTAATTCATCAATTGATATGGCAGTGTCTTTGGTTTTTATCCAAACTGAACCATCTGAATTTTTTAGTACAATTGCTCCTGGAAACCCTTTTGATTTCATAAAATTGGGTATTAAACTCCATTTATTAATTTCAAAAATAGTTTCTTGATATTTCATTTTAAGACCAGTTCCTAATGGTCTTGAAAAAATAATATTTTTATTGACAATATCATCTGTTTTACAATTCCACTTTTTTATAATTCCATCTTCCGGAACTAATTTACTTGCATAAATAAATTTTTCGTCAATTTGTTCAACACCTTTCATGGTGCCATCTAAAACAAACTCTAAGATTTTTGGTAGCTGTGTAACTAAATCATTGTTTATTGCTTTTTTTGCTTCAAAATAAGTTTCATTCTCTTTTATTAAATAAGAAAAAGTATAATAAATTTTACCTCCATCAAGAATATCATTTACTTCATGTAAGGTATATCCAACATTTCTATCACCATTTAAAATCGACAATGAATTGGCATTATTTCCTCTATATACAGGCAATAAGCCCATGTGAATATTGAGTAGCAATGGTATATTACTATTTGAAACGTCAATTATTTTATTATAATTTATTACAAGTACCAAATCTGGGCTGTAATCATTGATTGTTTCAAAAGAAACTATTGGTAGATTTTCTGATGCTAAAAAATCATAAAAAAAAGGAAATTTTATTCTTCTTTCATAATCAAGAATAACACCTACAACTTCAAATTTATTTTTGAAACTATGATATAAATCAATAACAGGCTGACCGAAACCAGCTATTACAATTTTTTTCATTCGTTATTATTTTGAATAAAAAAAGTGATTAATTCAAATAGAAAATCAATTTCAACAAAACTCAAACTTTGATGATTTGGTATAAAAAAAGCATCTTCTCCATAAAACACACTAGATTGAATGCCGTTTTTAGATAAATATAATTTTAAAGCATTTAAATCTTTTATTATAGTATTATTGTTCAAAAGCAATGTTGAAGGAACAATTTTTTCGTTTTTTTGAAATCGTTCTGAGAAACCTAGTTTTGAAAATAATTGTAAACCATATTCAAAATTTTCTTTTCTTTTTGCTAGAATTTCATCCTGCTTTGCCAAATTATAAGACATTACATTTTGAATATATTGCTTTTGTTCTGCATTCAATATACTTAAATTTAGATTGACTCTTTTATTTGAAACCACTATTCCACCAATTTGCATAGGAAAGAATTTTGGAAGACTAAAAACAGTAAAATCTCCATATTTTCCAATTTTTCGATTCTGATCTTGACTAAAAAATGTAGTGCAACAATCTTCAATAATTGGCAAACCTAAAGCAACAAGTTTTTCCATATTTGGATAAGGATATCCAAACTCATGATTGACAAAAATTACTTTTGTCTCTGGTGTGATTGCTCTATTCCATTTACAAACTGCTTCTATTTCTAGTGTTACACAGGAACTAATATAGAAATTTTCTGAAGTAGTAAGAATTGTTACTACATCATTTTTATCAAGTTTATAGGTTTCTAATGCTAATTTTATAGCTTCACGACCATTGTATGTATAATGCCAATTTCCTATACCGAATTTATTGTCAAAATATATTTTTGCTTCATTATTCTCAGGAAGAAGATGATTTATAGCAACATATTCTGTTTTGAAAGGTGTAATCCCAAATAATGGTAACAAAAACTCGTTAGGGTTGACTACAAACATTAATTTAATTTTTTATAAAATTCTGTTTTAATAGCAATATCGCAACCAATACTTTCTTTGAATTCACACAAACCATAATTGGGTATTGAATTTTCTGTTGATGGACCAATATCAATAATTTTTATACCTTGCTCTTTATAATGTTTGAAAATATTAAATGACAAATAATTCATTGTTTTACATTCTGAATATTCTGGCAAATCACCCCAATAAACCACTTGAACAATTTCTGGCGCCACATGAAAAATTACGGCTGCACCTATAGCATTACTGTCTTTTTTTACTAAAAAATAATCAATCGCAATAACGTTCATAGTTTCGGCAACTTGCTCCCAAGTCATTCTTAAAGGAAATCCTCTTGCTGCTCTGTTTTTAGCAATAACATCATAGGCTTCTTTGCCATTTGATTGTTCTAGTTTAGAAAATTCTATATTAGATTGAAGAGCACGTTTTAGATTTTTTTTAGCATTATACCATATTAAATTTTGATAATTTTCATCAAATTTAAATGTTGGAAATTGATAGTTCAATTCTACATTTGCTTTATCAAATCCTGCTCTATATAAACAATTAAAAATTTTGTTTAAAAAATTAGAATTGTAAAAAAAAGATGGAGGAACAATTTTAATTCCCTCAAAATTATTGGTATTTGCCCAATTGATTAATGCTTGAATTGCTTCATCAATTTGTTGCAAACGTATATCTTCACTTGTATGTTCAAAACCTCCAAATGGTGCTGAAAATGGTGCGTTTAATTTATTATCTCGCAATCCAAAAATAATTCCAAGTCTGATTTTTGAATCTTTAAAAAGTAAGTAAAATACTTTTTCGCATTTGTAATGATTGACTGCATTAAAAGCTGCAGAATTGAAAAAATGTGAAGGTTTTGAGAATGCTTCAGCGTAGGCAATAGCATCTACTTCGTGGATTTCCATTCTACAAAATTATCATAATTTCTAAAATAATCTTCTTCATCATATTCATGAGAAGCTAATACAAAACATATGGAACCACTTGAAAAATTATCTAATTCTCTCCATAAGCCAGATGGCATATAAACTCCCATATTTGGTCTAGATAGATGTATGGTTCTTTTGACATTTCCATCATCTACAATGAGATCAAAACTTCCGCTTAAAGCTACAATGAGTTGTTGCAAATCTTTATGTCCGTGACCACCACGACTAAAACCTCCAGGAACATCATATAAATAATAGACTCTCTTGATATCAAAAGGCACTTCAATTCCGTTATTTACAGAAGTTAAATTACCATTTAATTGATGATTTTTTGGTAAGGTTATTACTGAACAATCAAAAACTGTAGAATTTCTCATACTTATTTGGAGTTTTTGAATTCATTAAAATCTCTGATATAATCTGCTTCACTAAAACCTGAATTAGAAAGGTGAACTGAAACTGAATTAGTAGAAAAATTTTCTAATTGACGCCAATGCATTGGTGGTACATATAAACCAAAATAGGAACGATTCAAACAAAATTTAGTTTCGTTTCCTATAGTATCAATAACTACAATATCCAAACTACCACTGATGGCAATTATTACTTCTTGTTGTTCTTTAAAGGCATGACCGCCACGAGTTTCTCCACCAGGAACATCATAAATCCAGAAAACTCTTTTAATATCAAAAGGAATTTGATCTGTATTTTGCATAAAGGATAAATTTCCTCTAGCATCGCTTATTTTAGGCAACTGAATAATTTGTGGCTTAGAAAAATCAACGATTTGTTCCATTTTTTTCACTTAAAGTGTTATTAAGAGATACTTTTAATGATATTGTATTTCATAATATTTTTGATAATTGCCACTGGTTACATTGTTTAACCATTCTTTATTATCTAAATACCAATCTATGGTCTGTTCTAGTCCTTCTTCAAAAGTTACAGATGGTTCCCAACCTAATTCGTTTTTGATTTTGTTGGCATCAATTGCATATCGCAAATCGTGTCCTGGTCTGTCTTTTACATAGGTTATCAATTGTTCAGAAGTACCCATTGGTTTGCCCAATTTCGCATCCATTTTTTGACATAACAGTTTCACAAGGTCAATATTTTGCCATTCATTAAATCCACCAATATTATAGGTTTCATGATTTCTTCCTTCGTGAAAAACCAAATCTATTGCTACTGCATGATCTTTTACAAAGAGCCAATCACGAGTATATTTTCCATCTCCGTAAACCGGTAGTGGTTTATCGTTTAGAATATTATTGATTAAAAGTGGTATTAATTTTTCTGGAAAATGGTTTGGTCCATAATTATTAGAACAATTTGTTATCACATAAGGCATTCCGTATGTTTCACCATAAGCACGAACAAAATGATCCGAACTTGCTTTGGATGCTGAATAAGGAGAATTTGGAGCATAAGGAGTTGTTTCTGTAAATAAACCAGTTGCACCTAAAGTTCCGTATACCTCATCTGTACTTACGTGATAGAATCTTTTTTCTTCGTAATTATTTTTCCAAATAGTCTTTGCGGCATTCAATAAATTCATAGTTCCTATTACATTTGTTTTCACAAATGATAATGGATCGGTGATAGATCGATCAACATGTGATTCTGCAGCTAGATGTATAACCGAATCAAACTGATGTTTTTGAAATAATTCGTTTATAAATGCTTCATCTACAATGTCTCCTTTTATAAAATGATAATTTGGTTCGTCTTGAATATCTTTAATATTTTCTAAATTTCCAGCATAGGTCAATGCATCTAAATTATATATTTGATATTGTGGATACTTTTGTACTAATCGTCTAACAACATGAGAACCTATAAATCCTGCCCCACCTGTAATTACAATTTTTTTCATCTTTTATTAATCTTTTTTATATAGATTTTTAAACGGCTTCGCCAAGTCAGTCACACATTTATGATGGCTAACAAGGCTAAAATTTAATACTTTAATTTACTTTTCTTCCTCTTTTGTAAGGGTTATTAAAACACCTAATTCTTTGAGGATTAATTGCAAATTATGCTTTTTTATTTGTTTTACTATTCCTTCTTTTCCTTTAAAGGGACCACTTGGAATATTTATTTCATCACCTACTTTTAATCCTGTAATTTCTACAGATGTAATGACATCTTTTAATGTTTCTTGCAAAGCTACTATTTCTTCATCACGAACAACTGCTGGTTTTCCTAACCAATATAAATAACGAACAATTCCGTTAACTTGAAAAACACAATCTCTTTCATTTTCATCTAAATTTACAAATACATATGAATTTATCAACGGTACTTGTACTTTCTTTTTTCTGTCAGACCATTGTCTTATTTGTGTAACCAAAGGACAATATGTTGTTATGCCTATGTTTTGTAACCGTTCTGTTACTTTTTTTTCACTACGTGGCTGTGTGTAAATTACATACCATGGCATAATTTGCTTGACTTTTATTTATAAAAAACTAGTTTTTACTTCCTACTGCACTAAAAACAAATCCTATTTCTTTCATTTTTTTTGAATCTAGAATATTTCTACCATCAAAAATGAACGCTGGTTTTTGCATATTATCATATATTTTTTGCCAATCATATTCTTTAAATTCATCCCATTCTGTCATTATTGCAATTGCATGTGAATTTTTACAAGAATCATATGGGTTATCATATACTTTAATTCCTTTTTTATTTTCTTCTTCTGTTCTAGAATTTAAATAAAACAAATCATTCAATACCTGTTTCTCTTTTACTTGAGGATCAAAAATAGAAATATTTGCCTGTTCGTTTAACAGAAAATCTGCTACGTTTATTGCTGCAGATTCTCTAGTATCATTTGTGTCTTTTTTAAATGCCCATCCTAGAAAAGTTATTTTTTTTCCTGAAACAGTATTATAAAGTGTTTGAATAATGTTATTTGCAAATCGTCTTTTTTGATGATCGTTCATAATAACAACTTGCTCCCAATAATCAGCAACTTCGTTCAAACCATATGATTTAGCAATATAAACCAAATTTAATATGTCTTTCTGAAAACATGAACCTCCAAAACCAACAGAAGCTTTAAGAAATTTTGACCCAATTCTTGAATCCATTCCAATTGCTTTTGCAACTTCATTTACATCTGCTTCTGTTTTTTCGCATAATTCAGACATTGCATTTATAGAAGAAACTCTCTGAGCCAAAAAGGCATTTGCTGTAAGTTTTGACAACTCCGAAGACCATAGATTTGTAGTCAATATGTTCTTACTTGGCACCCAATTAGAATATACTTCGACTAATGCATTTATAGCTGCTTGTCCTTCTGGAGAAGAATTTCCTCCTATTAATACTCTATCTGGGTTCAATAAATCTTGAACAGCAGTTCCTTCTGCAAGAAATTCCGGATTAGATAAAATTTGAAACTGAACACCGTTTCCGGTATTGTCTAATATACTTTTTACTGCTTCTGCTGTTCTCACAGGCAAAGTAGATTTTTCAACTACAATTTTATTGTCTTTGGCAACTGATGCAATTTGTCTAGCACAAAGTTCAATATATTTTAAATCTGCCGCCATACCTTTACCTAAACCATATGTTTTAGTTGGAGTATTAACAGATATAAAAATCATTTGTGCTTCATCGATAGCTTTTTCAACATCGGTTGTGAAAAATAAATTTCTACCTCTTGCTTCGGCTACTAAATCACTTAAACCTGGTTCATATATAGGAATGTTATTTACATCCTTATCATTCCAAGCGGCAATTCTATCTTCATTTAAATCGACTACTGTTACTTTTATATGTGGGCACTTTTGGGCTATAATTGCCATTGTAGGACCACCAACATATCCTGCACCAATACAACAAATAGTATTTATTTTCATAATTTTCTTTGTATAATATTATAGTTTACCATCTGCTTTATTTCCTAATATTCCTTTTACATCATATAGGATTGAATTTTCTTTTCTGATAGTATTGTAATCAATAGTTGAAAATTTATCATGTGCAACACCTAAAACTACAGCATCATATTTTTCATTTGGCAGAGTATTAGTTGTAATCAAATTATATTCATGTTTAACTTCTGAAGGATTTGCCCATGGATCATAAACGTGTACTTTGATTCCATAATCTGTTAATACTGCAATTACATCTACTATTTTGGTGTTTCTTACATCTGGGCAGTTTTCTTTGAAAGTTATACCCAACATCAATAAATTTGCTCCGTTTACAACTACTCCTTTTTTGATCATTAATTTAACAACTTGAGAAGCAACATATTCGCCCATACTATCATTAAGCCTTCTTCCTGCTAAAATAATTTCAGGATGGTATCCCATTTCTTGCGCTTTTTGAGCTAAGTAATAGGGATCTACACCTATACAATGTCCCCCAACCAATCCTGGTTTAAAAGGCAAAAAGTTCCATTTTGTTCCGGCAGCTTCTAGCACATCATGAGTATCGATACCTAGAATATTAAATATTTTAGACAATTCGTTTACAAAAGCAATATTGATATCTCTTTGAGAATTTTCAATAACTTTTGCAGCTTCAGCTACTTTTATTGTTGGTGCCAAATGTGTACCGGCAGTAATTACAGATTTATATAATTCGTTTACTTTTATTCCAATTTCAGGAGTTGAACCTGCAGTAACTTTTAATATTTTTTCTACGGTATGTAGTTTGTCTCCTGGATTTATACGTTCTGGTGAATATCCAGCAAAGAAATCTTCGTTAAATTTTAATCCACTTATGCGTTCTAAAACAGGAACACATTCTTCTTCTGTAACTCCTGGATAAACTGTAGATTCATAAATTACAATATCTCCTTTTTTTAATACTTTACCCACAGTTTCGCTAGATTTATACAATGGAGTTAAATCTGGTCTATTGTTTTTATCAACTGGTGTTGGCACAGTAACTATGTAATAATTACAATCTTTGATATCATCTAAATTTGTAGAACATAACAAGCCTATTGCATTATTAGTTGGTTTTTGTAAAAGAACAGATTCTAATAATGATTGCTCTATTTCTAAAGTGCTATCAAATCCTGAATTTAAGTCATTTACTCTTGATTGATTAATATCAAATCCTACAACTGAATATTTTGTTGCAAATAATCTTGCTAACGGTAATCCTACATATCCTAAACCAATTACTGCTATTTTCATTTCTATGTAATTTAATTTTTTTATTTTTTTAAATTTTCCCAATACCATTTTACAGCTTCTTTCAAACCTTGTTGCATGGAATATTTTGGATTGTAATCTAATAATTTCTTTGCTTTATCAATACTAGCCAATGAATGAGGGATATCTCCTGCTCTGTTTGGACCGTGAATGATAGGAACATTTGCTATTTTAGAATCAAATTCTGTTAATGCTTCTTTTAAATATTTCACTAAATCATTTAATGTAGTTCTATCTCCAAAAGCTGTATTATATACGGTATTAATTGCCTCTTTATTTGTAGTTGTTATTGCTAATTCATTCATTTGAATTACATTATCAATGTAGGTAAAATCACGAGAAAAATTTCCATCACCATTTATAATTGGGCTTTTATGATTCATAAATTGCATAACAAATTTTGGAATTACTGCTGCATAAGCACCATTTGGATCTTGTTTTCTTCCAAAAACATTAAAATATCTTAATCCAATAGTTTCTAATCCATAGGTTTTACTAAAAATATCAGCATACAACTCATTTACATACTTTGTAATAGCATATGGAGACAACGGTTTTCCAATTTTATCTTCAACTTTTGGCAGACTCTCAGAATCACCATAAGTTGATGAACTTGCGGCAAATATAAATCGTTTGATTTTTGCATCTCTTGACGCTATTAACATATTTAGAAATCCAGAAACATTTACATCATTTGTAGTAATTGGATCGTTTATTGAGCGAGGAACAGAACCCAAAGCAGCTTGATGCAAAACATAATCAACACCATTCACTGCCTTTTCACAATCTTTTAGATTTCTGATATCTCCTTCAATTAGACTAAAATTTTCATTGTCTAAAAAAGCTGAAAGATTATATTGATGTCCTGTTGCAAAATTATCTAAACACACAACTTGATGCCCTTTTGTTAAAAAATATTCACAAAGATTTGAACCGATAAATCCAGCTCCACCAGTTATTAAAATTTTATATGTATTTGGTTTTGACATTTTATTTTATTTAGGATTTAGAAAAAAATCTTTCGAATAATTTTTGAAAAAAATTCTTCGGTTTATCTGATTCTAGATATCCGCTTGCGTAATTTCCGTATCCATATCCATAACCATATCCATATCCGTAGGCTGTTCCGTATTTTGCTCTATTTTCATAACCGTTAAATATAACACTTAAATTGGTTAATTCTCCTCTTTTAAGTCTATTATTCAACATTGTAATCATATCTTTTTTAGTGTAATTTTGCCTCATTATAAACAATGTTACATCTACATATTCTGCTAATTCTATGGCATCAGACACCAAACCTACTGGCGGAGTATCGAGAATAATATAATCGTACTTTGATTTTAACAAGCGCATAAATTCTCTCATTGACTCACCTATTATAAGTTCTGATGGATTTGGCGGAATTGGTCCTGAAGTTATTACATCAAGAAATGGTATGTGTGTTTTTTGAATTATTTCATCAATACTTTTTTGTCCAATCAAGAAATTTACTGCTCCAATATCATTTTTTATTTTAAAATCTTCAAAGATTTTAGGTTTCCGCAAATCGAGACCAACAATAATTGTTTTTTTATCGCTCAAAGCAAGAACTGTAGCAATATTTAAGGAACAAAATGTTTTACCTTCTCCACTTATTGAAGAAGTTAACATTAAAGTTTTACAACCACTAATTTCTTGTTTTTTATATAGAAATTGAAGAGAAGAACGTATCGATCTAAAAGATTCTGATAAAGCGGATTTTGGTCTTTCAAAAACAGAAAGATTCGATGCGGTATGTTTTAAACCAACAACTCCAATCAATGGAATAGTGGTTAATTTATTAATATCCTCAGTATTTAGAATTGAATTTTCGAGGAAGAAAATAATAAATATTACTACCAACGGGATGAAAATTCCTAAAAACAAAGCTAATATATAATTTACACTAGTGTTTGGACCAATTAATCCTTTTCCAATATCTTTTGCAGGGTCAATAAAATGTATATCAGATAAATTGGCAGCTTTAACAATTTCGGCTTCGCTTCGTTTTTGAAGAAAAGTATTGTATATATTGTCACTTAAATCATATTTTCTAACAATTTTTAGATATTCTTGTTTTTCTTCAGGTAGTTTTTTAATATTTGATTCGGCTTCATTGATTCTATTATTAATTAATGACAAATCAAACTGAAGGGCTGTGTTTGCAGAATTAATATTTTCAAGCAAAACCTTTTTTATAGATTCCATTTGTACATCAAAATCTTTAAACATTCTATCATTTTTCACAGAATAAGCCATTTCTGATCTTTGTGTAGAAAGTAAAATCAATTTTGAAACATTTGTAATAATATTAGGATCATCAATTCCAGCAACTGTTGGAGCTGGTAACTTACTATAATCATTACTGCCTTTTAAATATGATTTTAAACCATTGTAGTAGGCAATTTTTCTTGTGATTTCATCTTTTTTAACATCATAATCTGCTAGTCTTGTAGAAAAAGTTGCTGCTCCACTATCCATATCAACTATGCTAGTATTTCTATTAAAAGCTTTTAGCTCTTCTGCAGTTTGCTTTAAATCATTACCCATTGCTATTAATGTACTGTCTATAAAAGCAATTGTATTTGTAGCAAATAAATTTTTTCTGTCTAATTGTTCTTTAATCAACATTTTAACAGTTGAATTTAAATAATCAACAATTCTGTTTTTATTAGGACCTTTTAATGATAGATTTAAAATAGAAGGCGCACTAGTACTGGCATCAACTGTAATCTTTTGATATTGAGCAACTGCATTATCAAAATCATTAAAGCGAACAAAATATTCATTTCCTTTATAAAAACCTGGATTGTTGTTTATAAATAATTTCCAATGCAAAAAAGGTAATGATACTTGTTCTCCAACTTTATAACTTTTTACAAATTCTCCTTTTACAACTGAAGTTTTACTTTCTGAATTATCTGAATATTTTATAAGATTAGTTGAATTTTCATCAAACTTTATTTTTATTTCATATTGGGTATCAGATAGAAATTTGATAGCA
The DNA here is from genome assembly GCA_043731625.1 of Flavobacterium sp. GTDB lineage: Bacteria > Bacteroidota > Bacteroidia > Flavobacteriales > Flavobacteriaceae > Flavobacterium. The sequence goes on from JAYTIV010000172.1 coordinate 29,176, forward strand.
ATTAAGTTCTGGTATAATTGCTCTTTGTCTTTATCAAATTCAATATTAAAAGGAATTTGACCATAGACATCCTGCATATTATATTTTCCTTGTTGCAAATAATCTACGAAGAAATTTAAATGATCTACAACCAACTCATTATGCGATCTAGATTGTAAAGTATTTGAGATATTTTGTACTTGATCTGAAGTACCACCCCAATTAAATACTAAACTTGTATTTGAAGTGAAAAAAGGATTATTTTCTTCTTTAACTGCAATTGAAGTATCTAATTTATAAATTTTTTGCTTTCTTATATTTACCTGATAAGCAATTGATAATGTAATTATTAAACTAATAACAAACCATTTCCAATAACTTACGATTTTAATTAAAAACTCTTTAAAGTCAAAATTACTTTTGTTTTCAAAAAATGAAAAATCTTTTGTATCAATCATAATAAAATATTATTTCTTTAAGAGTAAAAATGTTGTGGTGATTAACGAAAGTAAAGTTACAAGTGTGCTTATAGATTCTATACCCGTTTTTCCTGTTCCCCAAGTTTTTTGTTTTAGGGGTTTTATATAAATATAATCGTTGGGTTGCAAATAATAATATGGAGATTGCATAGCATTAATATTTGTCAAATCTATAGAATGCATTTCTGTGCCTTGAGGCATTTGTCTAATAATTGTTACTGATTTTCTATCACCTGTTATTGTAATATCGCCAGAATTTGCAATTGCCTCAAGAATATTAACTTTTTCTTGATATAATGTTCTTGATCCTGGTGTACCTATTTCTCCATTTATTGTGTATCGAAATCCAGCTAATTTTACTGTAACATAAATATTGGCTTCTTTATTAAAATATTGTTCTAATAAATCTTTTTCAATTTTTAGTCGAACTTCATCTAAAGTGTAACCAAGAACATTCATTTCTCCTAAAACTGGAATTCTTATATTCCCATGATCATTTACTGTATACCCATTATAATATAATGTCATATCCGTTTTACCTTGCTGATTTACTTGGTCTTCAGCGGTAAACATAGCAACTAATTTTGGGTCTAATGCTTTTATTGTTATAGATACTACATCATTTGCTTGCAACCTATATGGTTTTAATACAACAGGGTTTATTGCAGATTTAGCTTCAGAATTATCTTTGTTTTGGAGGTATATAAGATCTTTTGTTGGCACACATGAAGTAATAATTAGTAAAGTACTTATCAAAAACAATATTTTAATTTTGTTCATTTTTTTAAAAAAATTTAGCAAACAAAGATAGTTTTTCCTTTATAAATTCAAAAAAGAAGTTGGATTAATTGTTTAATTGTTTTTGAAAGTATTCTCAAACGGAATTCTTTGTAAAATACTTCTTCCTAAAGTTACCTCATCTGCATATTCTAATTCGTCTCCAACCGAAATTCCTCTAGCAATTGTAGATGTAATTATCTGGCAATCTTGAATTTGTTTGTAAATATAAAAATTGGTTGTATCTCCTTCCATTGTTGAGCTCAAAGCAAAAATTAATTCTTGAACCTTTCCCATTTTTACTTTTTCAACCAAAGTACTTATATTTAATTGACTAGGTCCAACACCATCAATCGGAGAAATTTTTCCTCCTAAAACATGGTAAATTCCTCTAAATTGTCTTGTGTTTTCTATTGCCATAACATCTCTAATATCCTCAACCACACAAATTATTTGATGATTTCTACTTTTATTAGAGCAAATTTCACACAAATCTACATCTGAAATGTTGTGACAGCTTAAACAAAACTTAACATTTTCGCGCATTGTTGTTAAAGCTTCAGATAAAAATTTTGTTTGATCAACTGGTTGTTTTAATAAATGCAAGACAAGTCGTAAAGCTGTTCTCTTTCCAATTCCTGGTAATAGAGCCATTTCTCGAACAGCATTTTCTAAAAGTTTTGATGAAAATTCCATTTTGCAAAAATAAACAATTTAAGAACTGCATTAGACATTCACTTATAGAATTAACTAAGAAAAAATTATAAAAACTTGCCTACAAATTTTTATATATTTGTGATTATTATTTAAAAAAACAACATTTTTGAAAAATTATATTTATTTTTTTATTTTTTTCATTTATACATCATCATACTCTCAAACCTACAAACCATTGTTAGACAATTCTAATCAATGGAATTTTACAACTTGTAATTTTGGATGTCTTACAGACATTTATTATACTGATGGAGATACTATTGTTAATAATTTGAATTATAAAATTCTAGATGGTTTTCATTTCATTTCAAGAACTTTTTTATTGAGAGAATCTGTTGCTGATAAAAAAGTTTTTTTGACTAAAATAAATGAAAATTCTATTTCTGAATATTTATTATATGATTTTTCTTTACAAGAAGGTGATTTTATGGAAATGACAAACCCAATTAGTCCTTTTCCTTTACACGGTGGACAATTTGTTTTAGATTCTATAAGAACAAAACCTTTGTTGAATAATATTGGATACAAACATTTTTATTTTTCGCCAACTAGCAATAATCAAGTTTCTAATTATCCTGTTGTTTGGATAGAAGGTATTGGTTCAAAATCATTAATTAATGCTCCTGGTGGCAATCCTGATAGTAATGGAGTTGGAGAATTAACTTGCTTTTTCAAAAATCAAAATCTGGTTTATTCTCTAACACAAAATGCAGATTGTACTTTATTAAACATAAAAAAAAATGAAATTGATTATCTGAAAATTTATTTAACTAACCAAAAAAATATTTTTCGTTTTTCTGATTCAAAAAATATTAATTCAATTACCATTTATGATTTTTGCGGTAAAAACAGGAACTATACTTTGAATGATTTCAAAAAAAATAATACACTTGATTTAAATAATTTAAAAACCGGATTATACTTTATAACGGTTGAAAATTCAAGTTTTAAGAGCAAAACATTTAAAATAATTATTCGATAAAAAACCAAAACAAATCTAAATGACACCATTCGCAATTCTTACCTTAATCATTATTTATTTTGGATTACTTTTCTTGATTTCTCATTTTGTAAGTAAAAAAGACCAAGGAAATGATGCTTTTTTCAAAGCAAATAAAAATTCAAAATGGTATTTGGTTGCATTTGGAATGATTGGAACTGCTCTTTCTGGGGTGACATTTATTTCGGTTCCAGGCGAAGTAGGAAATCCTGAAACACAGTTTAAATATTTTCAATTTGTTTTAGGAAATGCAATCGGTTTTATCATCATAGCCAAGGTTTTACTACCCTTATATTACCGAATGAATCTAACCTCAATTTATGGCTATATAGAGCAAAGATTGGGCGCCATTAGCTACAAAACTGCAGCAACTATTTTCCTGATAAGCAGAACTATAGGTTCGTCTTTTAGATTATATTTAGTAGTTATAGTTTTGCAACGATATGTTTTTGATTTTTACCAAATTCCTTTTGCAATTACAGTATTAGTTTCGTTATTATTAATTTTTGCTTACACCTATCGTGGCGGATTAAAAACGATAATTATTACAGATACTTTACAAACTTTCTTCTTAGTTTCATCTGTATTTTTAACCATCTTTTTTATCTGTCAAAGTCTAAATTTAAATATTTTTGAAGCTTTTGAACAAGTTAAAAATAGTAATTATTCAAAAGTGTTTTTCTTTGAAAATTATCTTAAAGGCACTTATTTTTGGAAACAAATTCTTGGAGGAATTTTTGTAACCATTGCAATGGTTGGATTGGATCAAGATTTAATGCAAAAAAATCTAAGCTGTAAAAATATTGGCGAAGCACAAAAAAACATGTTTACGTTTACTGGTATTTTTGTAATTATCAATATTTTCTTTCTTAGTGTAGGTGCTTTGCTGTATTTATATGCAGAGAAAAACGGTATTGCTATTCCAACCGATTTAATAACGGGAAAACCTAGAACAGATTTGCTATTTCCAGAAATTGCATTTCACCATCTTACTATTATTCCTTCTGTTGTATTTTTATTAGGATTGACAGCTGCCACATTTGCAACTACTGATTCGGCTTTGACTGCTTTGACAACTTCATTTTGTGTTGATTTTCTAGGTATGGATAAAGTAGAAAATCAGAATAAACCCAATATTGTACGAACAAGACATTTTGTTCATATCGGTTTTTCATTTCTAATGTTTTTAGTAATTATTATTTTTAACGCCATCAATGATGCTTCGGTAGTTAGTATGATTTTTAAAATTGCTTCTTATACTTATGGACCATTATTGGGTTTATATGCTTTTGGTTTATTTGTGAAATCAAAAACTGTACACGATAAATTTGTACCTTTTATTTGTATAATTTCTCCAGCAATTTGCTTTTTAATCACAAAAAATTCTTCTATACTTTTTGGAGATTATGTAATTGATAACGAATTGATTATCATTAATGGCTTAATAACTTTTATTGGATTATTTATTATAAGCAAACCAACATCAGAAAATACAAGATATTAATATTGATTTGTTGACAATAATACCAATGTACAAGCAACCTCAACTTTAATGTTGTTAAGTTGCAATAATTGGTAAAATTCAGGATTTTCTGTTCCTGGATTAAAAATCACTCGTTTTGGTTTTGCTTCAACAATGTAATTATAATAATCTCTTTGTCTTATAGGATTTAAATACAATGTAACTGTATCTATATTTTTTAACGGAATTGCTTTGGTTTGAATTTTCACACCTGCTACTTCGCCCGCATTTTGACCAATTGCTAATACCGAATGTCCTTTTTCGACCAACATATTTATAGCTTTAAAAGCATAACGGTCTGGCTTTGTAGTTGCTCCAAGAACTAATGTTTTTTTGTTTTTCATTTTGCAAAAGTACAAAAAAGGTTTCTTTTTGCTGAAATTTTTAACTTTAGCTTGATATATAGTTTAACTTTGGTAAACATATATCGTTGTATTTTTGTAAAAAACCTATGGATTTATTTATCTACTTATTCTTTGCTCTTTTTTCTGTATTAAACCCAATTGGTACTGTACCTATTTTTGTAGGATTGACTCAAGATTATCATAAAAAAGAACGTTCTAGAGTATCGCTTTGGACCGCAATTGATGTGTTTATTATATTAATTATATCCTATTTTATTGGACAGTACGTCTTGAAATTTTTTGGGATAAGTATAGATTCTTTGCGTATTGCTGGTGGTTTGATTATTGTTAGTTCTGGATTTTCATTACTCACAGGAAAGTTTAGTAAAACAAGAGGAATTAATAAACAAGTAGAACAAGAAATTCAAAATAGAAATGATATTGCATTGACTCCACTTGCTATTCCAATGCTTGCTGGACCAGGATCTATGTCTTTGTTAATTGCTTTTTATCAAGAAAATCATACAACAAACGCCATATTTGCTTCTTGTTTTGCGATTTTAGCAGTTTCTTTAATTATTTTTTTGATGTTGAGAAGTGCACATTATTTATCAAAAATTTTAGGTGCTTCAGGAATTGTTGCTATTTCTAGAATTATTGGTTTTATTGTTATAGCAATTGGTATTCAATATATTGTGAGTGCAATTATAAACATTATTAAAGGGAATTTACTGTAACTTTATTTTTATTTTTTGTTGGTTTTTTTATCTTTGGAAAATATGAATTACGAATTTATTTAAAAATGAAAAAAATATTTCTATCGCTTTTACTTGTTCTATCTTTATTAGGTTGTCAATCAAGCAAAAAATCAATTGTAAATTCAAAAACTCCTTTAGATGAATTAGTTTCGATTATGCAAGGTGCTTATTCTTCTGAAAAACAATCTATAAAAGACACTACTTATTTTAATATTTCGTTGAGAATGACTCCAATTTGGAAAAATAAAGGTCACTTTCTTATTGTAGAACAAGCAATGTATACCAAACAAGACAAACCATATCGTGTAAGAATTTATAAAATATCCCAACGCAATGAAAATGAATTTATTAGTGAAATTTACACTATTAAAAATGAAAAAGAATGGATAGGAAAATGGAAAAACCCTTCTTCTTTTGATAAGTTAACCGAAAATGATATCGATTTGAAACCTGGATGTGAAGTGGTTTTAAAACAAGTTGATAATAATAAATTCTCAGGAAGTACTGCAGAAAAAACGTGTGCTAGCGAATTACGTGGTGCAAGTTATGCTTCATCAAAAGTAACAATTACAGAAAATCAAATTTTATCTTGGGATCAAGGATTTGACAAAGATGGAAAACAAGTTTGGGGTGCAACTAAAGCTGGTTATGTATTTGATAAATTGAAATAAAAAAAATCCCAAATAGTGTCTAACTTTTTGGGGGCAGTCTATTGAAATTTGGGATTTTTTTTATTTCAATTTCTTGGAAGAAAAATTTCAGCCATCATACATCTGGCACTTCCACCACCGCAGGCTTCGATTGTATCAAGACTTGAACTTAATATAGTAACATGTTCTTCTAATTGGGCTATTTGCTTTTTTGTCAAACTTTGATGAGCAGAAGCACTCATAACTAAATATCTTCTTTCATCTGAACCTTGAACTTCAAGCATATTTCCTGCGAAGTTGTTCATTTGATCTTCGGTTATTAAAATGATTTCTTTTTCGTCTGCTTTTAAACTGTCAAGAACCATTTTTCGTTCTTTTTTATCATCAATACAATCGGCACAAATAACGGCAAATGTATCTCCAATACACATCATTACATTGGTGTGATAGATTAATTTTCGTTCACCATTTACTGTTTGAAATGCTTCAAAAATAACTGGTGTGAATTCGAAATCTTCACAAAATTCGATAAATAATTCTTCGTCTGCACGTGGAGAAAGTGCACAATATGCTTTTCCGTTTTCACGATCTAAGACAATGCTTCCTGTGCCTTCTAGAAAAAATCCATCTTCTTCAGCAGCAGTATAATCCATTATTCCTTCATTAATTTGGAATCCTTTATCTTCAAGAATATCCAAAATATCTTCTCTTCTTTCTGCTCGACGGTTTTCGGCAAACATTGGATACAAAACTACATCTCCATTTTCGTGAAAAGATATCCAGTTATTTGGAAAAATACTATCTGGTGTATCTGGATTTAGTGTATCATCTACTACAGTTACATCTACTCCAACCATTCGAAGTTTATTTACAAAAGTGTCAAATTCTCCTTGTGCTTTTGCATTTACATTTTCTGGTGTTAGTTCGTTGAGAACTTTTTGGTAATAGTTATTTACTGCTGTTTGTTCGTTCATTCTAAAAGCTACTGGACGAATCATCAATATGGAATTGGTAGTTTGTTTCATTTTAATCTCTAATTAATGGTAACGTAGAACATCTTAATAGTCCTTCTTGTTTTGCTATTTCAGCGTATGGTATTTCTTCTACTGTAAATCCTTGTTCTCTTAACCAATTATTTAATCTGGTAAAATTTCTTTCAGAAACTACAACATCTGGTGCAATTGAAAACACATTGGAATTCATATTATACATTTCGTCGCGAGTTATATGAAATAGATTTTCTTTGCTAAATAATTTTACTAGAAACACATAATCTGCTTCTTCACGGAAACCACTTTTATAAATAATTCCTTTGTTGGTTCCAACAGGTTGAAAACAACAATCTAAATGTAAAGCATTATCACGAGCTTCTAATTTGGATTTTACTAAATCGAATTCTTTTACAATTTTGTGTGGAAACAAATCTTTGATGTATTGAACTCCTTGCATATTTGTTCTTGCTGTGATATAATCTTTATAATCTGAACCTTTATAAGTTCCTATAAAAATATAATCGTTCCAAAGCATAACATCGCCACCTTCAATATGAACTTCTTCTGGTGGACGTACCACTTTTTTTGGATCGATTTGGTCAATTACATATTGAATAGCTTCTAATTCTCGGTTTCTATCAGGAAGAATATTTGCTTTAATAAATATATCATCAATTACAAAACCGATATCACGAGTAAAAATTTGATTGTAATTTTCAATCATTTCTGGACGAAAAACTTTTACATCGTATTTTTGAAATACTTTATTAAAAGCTTCCATTTCAGCAATCATATCTTTTTCAACCGGATAAGTTCCAGCAAGAATATGTTCTAATGATTTTGGATCGTATGCTTCATTTTGAGAAGGTGTTGGTCCATTATTAACTGCTGAACCTAATACTACTGCTCTTAATCTTGAAGTTTCATTCTTAACGTTTAATTGTAACATAAATTAGCTTTTGGCTTTACTAAGTCAGTTAATTGACTCTAGTTTGAGCAAAGATAAAAAAGCTCCGCTGATTAGCGAAGCTTTGAGATAATATTTATAAATTTTTAATTGTTTTATTAATTTTTAATCAATTTTTCTGATATCATTTGACCATCATCTGTAGTTACATTTATTATATATATTCCGTTTTCATAACTACTTACATCAATAGTTGTTTTATCTGTATTTTCAACATTAGTTTCAAAAACTATTTTACCATCTATTGATGAAATACTTACTTTATTGAATTTTGAATTTTTCATAACAATATCAATTGTGCTACTTGACGGATTTGGCATAATAGCAAAACCTTTGGCTACTCTTATTAGATTTACAGTATCATCAAAGGAAGTTGGTGTTGAATGTGTATTTGTTGCATTTCCGTTTTTATAAACATAACTTGCTGTACATCCTTCAGGATAAGCCACAAATTGAGCTCCAAAATCGGCTTCAAAACCAGGATTAAGTTCAACAAAGTTTTCTGCATGATAAACCACACCATTTGATATAGCATTATTTCCTACCGATACAATATTTGATGCTTTTATCCAATCTGATCTTTCTCTTTGAGTTTCAATTATTGGGGACAAATTGTTATGATTATCCGCAGGTGAAATAAGAGTTAATGTTGGTTTGCAACAATTTTCAAAAGTAACATCTGGACCTAAATTTGCTGAGTGATCTGATATTTCATAAATAAAAGTTCCTGCGCTACAATTTACATTGAAAGTTGCATTTACATCAAAATCAAAATCTCCTGAAGGATTAGCTCCAAACAAACTCGGATTTACTGTAAAACAGAAAGTGGTCGCTGTTAATTGTGTTGGAGCACTTATTGATCCTATAACAGTTCCATTTTGAGTAATATCTAATGTTAGTGTATTTAACATTGCATTTACTGGAGAATTATATGTTCCGCAAACTTGAAAAGGGACATTGTTTATGACATCTGGACAATTAATATTTGCTGGATCAAGACTTATTGCACCCAATTGTGGACTTGCACAAATAGTTCCACAAATATTATCAATATAAACTGTACCAAAATGTCTTGATGGTTGGCAATCGCTCACTGAAAACTCAACTGTTGCAGGTTGATTCATGATATCTTCAACATTTAGTTTTGCACAAATCCAACCTGTGTATAAAATACGTCTCGAACTATCAACAACATAAGTATTAAATAAGCAATTGTCTGGATTGGCAATAATGCAAATTTCATCTATAACATTGCCAAATTGATCTAAAACTCTGGCTCTAAAATAAGGTTGAATATCCTGTCCGTGAGCAGGTTTATTATCCATGATTAATGAAAAATTGAAATCAATTGTTGCGTCACTGATATTTGGCAAATAACGCGAAACCGTTGTCAAATCTGAAGATCCAGAACCAAAAGCATTATTCAATTTAACACATTTTGAACCTCCATTTGAATTCAAAGTTGGAACATTTACTCCAAATGTAGATAATGTTGGATCAAAAGCTTGATATCCAGCACTTGTATTATCAATCATTGTAATGGTTGAATTGAAATTATTAGTAGCTGGAGTAATTACATTTGATGCTGTCAAAGCAGTTGGTGTGGCACACGATAAAAAAAAGGCACTACCAGAAGCAGGTTGTGGATGTGCATCTGACCAAAATGAATAACCAGCTGTATTGTTTTCGAAATCACCATTCACACATTGTTGGGTTAATGCTGCAGGAATTTTTTTGGCTACATAATATTCTTTTTTATCAGGATTTTGATGAAAAAATAATTTTTTTAATTCGTGTTTTTTTGCATTTATTTTAGCGTTTTCAAATTCCAATGGAGTAAACTCATCCTCATCGATTAGATGACTTTTGATTTTATCATTGTTTTCCTGAGATAAAATATAGTTGTTAAAATTATCATTTATAAATTTTTGTATTTCGATTTCGGTCTTTTGAGAGAGCAAAATTCTATTATTTTCTTCTTCTATATATTTATTAAGTTGTGCAGTAATTGTTGATGAACCAAACCAAACACAACTAATCAAAACTATTTTTAATATCTTATACATATCATTTAGTTTTTTCGATTAACATTTTTATTTGAAGTTTTAATTCCTCAATTTCTTTATTCAGCTTTTCAATTGCTTTATTTTGATCTATAGCATAAAGTGTCAATTCTTCGATTTTTTCCATTTGTTTTGATTGCATTTCAGCTATATCAATACCATTTTTTACTAATTGACTTGCAGAATCTACACCTGGTAAATGTTTGTTTTTTGATACAAATTTTTCTACTTCTTGCAGTGGCATCAATTTGTAAGTATCAGCAAAAACATAATCAGCCCAATTTGCTGTACTACGCAAAGCTACTTTTACTTTTTCAGTCAAAATTCCGCCTTCCACAAATAATTGATAATCGCCAGTAGTATTAGGATAAGTTGCATTTGAACCCATATAAATTTTACCATTTGATGTGCTATTTGCAGTACTAAACCAAATATTTCTATTATTCATATCAACAATTCTATTATTATTGGTAGTAGTAGCTTGATTTATTACACCATTGTTTGCATATAGACTAGTATCATTTGCATTTACTTGAAAAGGTGAAGCATTAGAACCATTACCAGTTACCGTAACATTTGTACCAGCAATAACTGAAGTTGTTGGCAATGTAAATGACCCACCACCATTAGAAAGTGTAACAATATTACCTGTTTGAGAAATAGTTTGTAATTCGTTTGTTACACTTCCATCAACTTCTGTAAAAGTTGGTAATGTAACCGAATTCCCGTTAGATATTGACAAATTATTTCCTGTTAATGTTAATGCTTGAGCATCAGTATCTGTAAATGTTGGTAATACAAATGTCCCTCCACCATTTGATAGTGTAACTGTATTTCCTGATTGAGAAAGTGTTTGCAATTCGTTTGTAACACTTGCATCAACCTCTGTAAATGTTGGCAATACAAAAGAACCTCCACCATTTGAAAGTGTGACCGTATTTCCTGCTTGAGATATCGTTTGCAATTCGTTTGTAACACTGGCATCAACTTCTGTAAATATTGGAAGCGTTACTGAATTTCCATTAGAAATAGATAAATTATTTCCAGTTAAAGTTAATGATTGTGCATCAGTATCTGTATCTGTAAAGGTTGGCAATACAAAAGAACCACCACCATTTGATAATGATATTGTGTTTCCTGATTGAGAAAGTATTTGCAATTCATTTGTTACACTTGCATCAATTTCTGTAAAATTTTGATTAGGTAATACTACGGGAGCACTTTCAATACCATTTACAGTAGTTATCAATTGATTACTTGCATTAATTGAATTTGAAATCGAGTTTACAATATTTGCAGTAGTTGTAATATTATTGACATTACTTGTCATAATATTAACATTAGATGATAATATATTTGAAGAAGTCAAACTAGGCATTTTTTCTAAAACTACATCTCCTGCAGCATTTACACTTAAAAATTTATTAACCGTAGCTGTCGTTGTAGGATTAAAAGCACTTGTTAAATTCGTAAAACGAAGACCTGAATTACCAGTTGTACCTTGAGTAATTTCGACTTTATTATTTGGAGCTATATTTCCTATCCCAACTTTACCTTCAACTAGCATTCCGTTTGCTGGAGCAATTGGACTAAGTGAAGTATCTGAAAATAAATTTGGAGTATAATTTTTACCAATTACTATTCCTCCACCTACATCTAATTTGTTTTTTGGTATTATATTATTTCCTAAACCAATACCAACATTACCATTTCGTTCAATAAATAGTCTTTGATTTCCAGAACCATCTGCAAGAATAATTGTTTTGTTTGTATCATTGCCTGCAACTATAGTCGTTGAAGGAGCACCAGATAAAATTACTTTTCCAATAAATACATTTGAACTCCCATGTAATAAATTTGCTCCCGTTTCAACACCAATAAAAATATTTGAATTACCAGTTAATAAATGTCTTGGTGTTTGATATCCTAATGCAATATTAAAATTTCCTACATTTCTTAACAATGAGGCATAACCTATTGAGGTATTTCCATTACCAATAATATTTGCTTCTAAAGTTCTATGCCCAATTGCAATATTCCTTGAACCTGTTTTGTTATTAAATAAACTAGAAGTCCCAAAAGCACTATTCAAACTTCCCGTGTTATTTGTACTCAATGCACTATCACCAAAAGCATTATTATAACCTCCAGAAGTAACTGTCAAAGTACTATAACCAAATGCACTATTGTGATGACTTGAACTCTGATTTAAAGAATTTTTACCATAACCTGAATTAAAATTTCCAGTGTTATTTAATCCCGCTTGAAAACCTGTGAAGGTATTATCAACATCTTGCCCGTAGGACTTAGAAACAACTCCAAAGAAAACTAAAGTTGTAAACAAAAAGTAATTTTTTAATTGCATAATTTTATGATTTAGGGTTATCATTTTCAAAATAATCATAATAAAAATTTTCCTGTCAAGAATTCTTGTTATGACTTTTCAATTATTCAAATATAAAGGATAGTTTTTTAATAAATTCTACCAAATACTTATAAAATCGACAAAATACAGTTATTTGTATTTTTTATAAGATTTATATTATTATTTAAAAATATTGATATAACTAAAATCACAAAAAAGTTTAATAAATAAAAAATTTATAATGTCCCCTTTTATCAAAAAAAGAAACATTATAAAAAAAATTTTTAGAAAATAATGAATGAAAAAAGTAAAATAAATAATTAATAGAAAATAATTTTATTCAAAACTTATTTTCTTTAAATTAAAATAATGTAGTAAAAGCCGAGTAGCTTTTACTTGAGAATGCAACTTAAAACCTGCTTTCTCTATTCCTTTTATAGAGTTTGTATTACTTGAATTTACTAGTACAAATACTTCTTTATATTTTTGAGCTAATAGAATTTCGTTAGCAATTTTATTTATAACAAAAGGGTAAATAGATTTTCCTCTATGACTTGGAAGTGTGATACAATTGCCTATTGCCGGACCTTTTTTTCCTATTAATTTAAGAATATTTAATGTATCATATAGAAAACTTTGATGAATCATTTTTTGATTATCTTCTATATAATATCTCTTAACATTTTTTGAAACTTGTTCAGATTGGATATGATAATCAATTTCTTTAAACTGAACAAAAGTATCCACTGTCATACAATAAATTTGTATGTCTATTTTTACTATTCGAAAATATTTAAGATATTTATTTATCATTTTTTTATTTCAGTTTTGCTATTATTCTTGAAATATTTTTTTTGTAAGGTTTCATTTTTTTTTCAAAAAATAAAAATGATTTGAAAAATGTTGGTTTTAATACCCAATGAAATTTTGAATTCTCAAAATAAATTTGTTTATCTGCATAGCTGTTTTTTAAATCTACAACTCCTTTTGAACCACCTAATGATATATTATATCCACTTAATTTTTCATTATAAGATAACTTTATTGCTTCCCAATGCAAGAAATGTCCGGCTAAAAAATCTGGTTTTTCTTTTATTGTTCCTCCTAATATATAAGTATAATAATTACCTGCTTTAATGATTAATGCTGCACCTTTAATATTCTCGCCATTATATGCTCCTAGAAATTTTGCGCTTTTGTTAGTAATCATTGCAATTAAAGTCTCTTTAAAAGAATCCCAATCACGAAGCGAATACTTATTTAATCTTGCATTTTCAAGGCACAATTCATATCCAGTTTTTATTTCATTTTCACTTTCAAGAAATTTTAATACTAGCTCTTTACGTTGTGAACTTCTAATATATCTTCTCACTGAAGCTCTAAACGAATTGAGTAAAATTTCTTCATCTTGAAAATTTTCTAAATTTAACCAATTTAATCCATTTGAAGAGTATACAAATTTAAAAAAATGTCCCTCTTTTGCTGATTTGAGTATTGGTAAATCTGGCAATTCATTAAAAATGTGTTTGTTTTTTGATTCGTTTAAAAAAGGAAGTGTGATGTGTGCATAACAACATTTATTATATTTTCCTCTAATTGGAACTTGACTAATTATATCATTTAGTTTACCTTCATAACCTTTTGAAACAATTGGACCATAAGGAACTATATAAAATTTGAATGCTAATGCTTTTGCAATTACACTTGCATAACCTCCTTTAATTTCATTATTTTCAATAAGAATTACTATTTCATAATCAAAACCATAGAAACAAAATGATTTTACCCAATCTGATAAAAGCAAATGACTTGCTTTATCTTCATTAAGAATATATTCGTCCCATTTTTTTAACCAATGAATATCTTTTGTGTAAATAATTTCCATTAATTTACTAATCTAAAAGTTAAGTTTGATTTTTCAATAGCAATTATTTTTCCTGATGCATCAATATCTAAAATCGTTTTCTCAAAATTTTGCCAATAAACTATTAACTCATTGAGGGTTGGATTCCAAATTTCTTGGTTTTTAATTTTTTGTCCTAAATTTTTAAAATTATTCGCAACTTCTTCGTCAATTATTAAAGGTGTTTTAAATAATTTTCCGTTATGATAATTCATTGGTACAGAAAAATAGGTATGTGCGATAAAAATACCATTTTCAGATATTAGTTTATTAATGTTTTTAGAATTAAGAGATTTCTTAAAATCTACCATTTCTATTGTTTGAAAAATATAGAAATCTGTTTTATCAATAATTTGTTTGAATATTATCGGTGTGTATTTTGCCAATTTATAGGGCTTCTTTTTTGTTATATTCCAATTAACAAAAACTTTTAAAATAGGCAAGCATAATCCAATAAAATTTCTAAATAACGGGATAACATAATTCAATTTTTTTTGATATACTATTTTTTTAAAATCACTTGCTGAATTTATATATTTCAAAATTATTTTTTCATCTGCATAATAATGAAAAATAATATTTTTAATCATTTGGCTAATTCTAGCAATAAATCCCAAATTTTTATTTCCTTTATTAAATTGATTTAAAGTAAAATCATTAGGGTTTAATTGATTTATTACTCCTTCAGTTGCTGTACCAGAATCAATATAATTCCAAAGTGTAGTAATATTTTTCTTTTTTAAGGTTTCTGCATAATCAGTATCAGATATTGAATAATTTTGATATAATGAATGATTATAGGGTTGAAAACCATGATCTATCCAAGTTGGAATATCATTATAAGGTGGTTTGAAATTAAAGAAATCTTCACGGCTTTCCTTTTCAGATTTAATGGATTGTGATAATGAGTGATAGGCTAATTCATGACCATCGTTTCTCCATAGTGCTAATTCGGCAGCATCATTTTGATAAGAAGGATTATCTTCTCTTTTTGAAAAATGGTTCAGAAAAAAACCTTTGGTTACTTTTATAGCATTAGTAGCGAAAAATTCTCTTTGCTTTTTTAAATTTTCTGAAGTATCAAAATCACAATGATCTGTAAAACAAGCTATAGCTGTATATGGATATAATGATCTGCTAAATTCTACAGTATTTTGAGTGGTAAAAAGTAATGCTGGATTTTCTGTAAAAACTATTTTTTGAGTTGCTTGATGAATTATTTTTTGATTTTCTCTTCCTTTATAAACAGTATAAGGATGCGCATTTTCAGGATTAAACCGCCATAATAAAACTTTGGGATTTGACACATTGAATTCCCAAATTCCTGCATTTATATTGGCTTGAACTAAATAGTTATTTTTTAATTTTATTATTTTGGGCGAATATTCACCAGCAATTCTATCTTCTTTACAATTTACCCATTTATAATCATGATTTCTAAATTCAACAATATCCATCTCAAAAGTAATTTTTATATCAAAAGAATGCTCTTCAATAAGATTGAGTTGAGATATATCCAAAACCATTTTTTGATTCTGAAATGTATTGATATTACAATTAAAACTTTTTGATGGCGTTTGTATTAGAATGGATTCAATCATATAATTTAATGGTAATACAGAAATAGTTTTTCACTTAAAAACAAATATACAATTTTATATTTTATCTGTTTTCTGTATTTTGAAGTTTTGAATTGATACTATTACCTGTTTTTTTTAAACAAAAAAAACCTCTTTTACAAAAGGTTTTATATATATACAGTTTCTTGATTTTTTATTTTTGAGCTATAAAAATCAAATTATTATACCCTTTAGATCTATCGTACTTTTGACCTTGTTTTGCAAAATATTCTTCTAATGAAAATACTTCAATATTTTTGAAATTTGATTCTTCCAAATCTTTTATCAAATCTTGTTTAGTATAATAATACGATTTTACTTTGTAACCTATCGAACCTGAATATCTATGACCTACTTCTTCCTTTAGAAAAAATTTAAACGTTTTTCTTAACTTGAAATACACTGTTTTTGTAAAAACACCAACTTGATTATGAACTACTCCTAGAACAACTCCATTATTTTTTAAAGTAGTATATGAATTCTTAAAAATTTGCATTCTTTGTTCTCTTTTATGAACATAAGTCAACATACTATTTAATATAATTGACAATTCATATTGTGTAGGTAAAACGGGATAATTGACCACATCGCAAACGGTAGTTTCTATATTTGAAAGTTTCCATAATTGAATGTTTTCTATACATTTCTTTATCATATTTGATGAAATATCATAAGCCGAAACTTTTATATTTCCAAAAAATTTGATAACCTCATTGATATCTCTTCCTGTACCACAACCATAAATTATTGCATGCTGTACCGTCATATTATTATTTGAAAATCTAATTTTAGCTTGTTCAAACAAAAATTTCTCAAATGCTGTCAAAGAAGTCTTAGTCTGATCTTGAGTTAAAATCACAGCTTCATCTTCCCAATACGTTTTATTTTCTACTCTCATTCTCTATTTTACTTATTCATTAAAATAAGTAAATTCTATTTATTAAAATCTAGTTTATCTTTTCTCTACTGGTACAAAATCTCTCAATGGATGACCAATATAAATTTGTCTTGGTCTACCTATAGGTTCTTTATTGATACGCATTTCTTTCCATTGTGCTATCCAACCTGGTAATCTACCAATGGCAAACATAACGGTAAACATATCCGTTGGAATACCCAACGCACGATAAATAATTCCTGAATAAAAATCTACGTTTGGATATAATTTTCTTGAAACAAAATATTCATCAACTAATGCTGCTTCTTCTAGTTTTTTGGCAATTGCTAAAATTGGATCGTCAACTCCTAATGTTTTCAAAACCTCATCAGCTGCTTTTTTAATAATTCGTGCTCTAGGATCAAAATTTTTATATACTCTATGTCCAAATCCCATTAAACGGAAAGGATCATTTTTGTCTTTGGCTTTGGCCATATACATATCAGCATCTCCACCATTTTTATGTATTTCTTCTAGCATTTCAAGAACTGCTTGATTTGCTCCACCGTGAAGTGGTCCCCAAAGTGCAGAAACTCCTGCTGAAATTGATGCAAATAATCCCGCATGAGAAGAACCAACTATTCTAACAGTTGATGTAGAACAGTTTTGCTCGTGATCTGCGTGTAGAATAAACAATTTATCTAATGCATCAACAACCACTGGATTAGCAGCATATGGTCCAGTAGGTAATTTAAACATTAATTGCATAAAATTCTCTACATAGCCTTGTGTGTTGTCATAATAATTTAATGGATAACCCATCATTTTTCTGTATGTCCAAGTTGCAATTACAAGAAATTTTCCCATTGTTTTGCAAACTGCTTCATACATTTCTTTTTCATTTTCTACATTAACAACTTTTGGATTAAAAGCTGTTAAAGCACTTGTCAAAGCTGACAATACACCCATTGGATGTGCTGTTTTTGGAAAACCATCAATGATATTTTTCATCTCCTCGTTTACCAAAGTATATTTTCTAATGTCGTTTTCAAACTGAGTTAAAACCGTTTTTGTAGGTAATTCACCAAAAATAACTAGAAAAGCTACTTCAAGAAAATCAGCCTTGTCTGCTAAATCTTCTATTGAATATCCTCTATATCGTAAGATACCTTCTTCACCATCTAAAAATGTAATTTCACTTGTGCAAGAACCAGAATTTTTATAACCTGGATCCATTGTTATTGCACCAGTTAAATCACGTAATTTATTGATATCAATTCCTACTTCATTTTCGCTTCCAATAATTATAGGAAACTCATATTTTTTACCGTCTAATTCTAAAATTGCTGTTTTTGACATACTGTATTCGAAACGTTTATCTGTTAAAATAATAATTTAACAAATCTATGGAATTCCAAATGAATTAAAAAATGAAATATGGAATGAAATTGTTAATAATACTATAAAAGACATAAAATTTCTATATTATCGATTTACAACAAAAAAAAACCGCTGTATAACAACGGTTTTTTTAACAAAATTCACTTAACCCTTTACTTTTTGACTACTTTCTCTATTTTACTTCCTTTATTGGTTGTAATTTTCAAGAAATAAACACCATTTGCTTTATTAGAAATGTCTAGATTTTTGTTGGTTCCAATTAAAGTTTCTAAAATTCTGCCTTGTACATCGTATACTTGTATTGATTTTAAATCAAAATCGCTATTGATTGTGATTTTTGATGTCGTAGGATTTGGATAAACATTTATAGTACTATCGGTTTCAAAAATAGTATTAGATAACGTTTCAAAAGTCGTGTTTGCAAATCCTGTATCAATTGGCGCATTATAATCAAAGAAAATATCGGCTCTTTTAGCAACTGAATCTCCTGTAACAAGCGTTGATTTCGATTTTACTTTCAACAAAATATGTCCGTGACCACCAATAGGTAATTGAATATTTTGGAAAATAAACTCAACTTTGTTTCCTGTAATTCGTGCATCAACAGGATTTGAAGTTGTAAGTAATTGTAGTGAATTGATATCGAATTTTGTTGCATCAACTTCGGTTTTTACAACAATATTTTCGGCAGGATAATTTCCTGTATTTTCAAAATTGATGGCATAATGAAGGTAATTTCCTATTTCTGATGGTGGTAAAGAATTGCCTTCTAAACACGAAATATCATTTGGATCATAAGAACCTACAACTATTTGATTGTATATAAATTCATTATCAAGTGGCGTTTCATCTACTTCTGAAGGATAGGAATAAACCCTAAAAGTCAATACATCACCAATATTTACAGCTGGAGTTTCCACAGGACTATTTACATTAAAAACAACAGTAATCGTTCGTGACTCAAAAGGTAATAAGTTGCTAAAAATCCAACCAATTGAACCTAAACCTTCAGAATTTGGACTTTGTGAAGTTGATACAAAATCTAAAACGGTGTCGTCATATTCTAAATTAACAAACCCATCTATGTAGGTATAATTTCCTTTATTTTTATAAGTAATTTGATAAACTGCATCAAATCCTGGTCGTGCTGGAGAAATTGGCGAAATCACTAC
>JAYTIV010000173.1:0-3150 GCA_043731625.1 Flavobacterium sp.
AAAACCTTGTGATAATCACACCAATTGTGAAAATGATGGTTGTCATTTATTATTTATACAATGTGATGATTGCAAAACAGCTATGGAAAATTGTTGCTCTGCAGAATGTCTAGAAATTACACACTTACCTTTAGACGAACAAGTAAAATTACGTAGCGGAAAACAAGTAGGTAATAAAGTTTTCAGAAAAGGAAAATCAGACAAATTATTATTCAAACATTCTGGTGAACTATCTGATAAATCACTAGCCATTGCAATAAAACCAAAAGATATTCGTCAGAAAATTAAAATAAAAAAAGTGCTAATTGCAAAAGCAGAACATTACTATTCAAAAGCACAAGTAGTCCTTTTTATTGTTGAAAAAAATGAATTACGCATTGGAGATAAAATCTTAATTTCTGGACCAACAACCGGAAATCAAGAAATGGTTCTAGAAAAAATGCTTGTGAATGGAACTGAATCAAGTGTAGCAAAATTAGGTGATAAAGTTACTTTTGAAGTTCCTTTTCGAATTCGTTTATCGGATAAATTATTTAAAATCTTAGAATAATTCATTTAAAAAACTAATTTTGTAAGTATAGATTTAATTAAAAAAACTACTTTAGCTTAATCTAATCTTTTATTATAATCCCATCCTTTATGAAAAATATCGTTCTGTTTTTATTACTTTTCACTTTTATAAGCCATTCACAAACTAAGGATGAAAAACAACAAATAATTAATCAAACTAATGCTAAGAAACTACAAGAATTAAGTCTTAAATATTCCGCACTGTTTAAAAAAAATAAATTTAAAGCGGATAGTTTAGCTACTATTTTTGGATGGGAAAAAATAATCAAATCCAATAAATCATTTAGTCAATTGATTGGTGTGAATTCTTTAAATTTACCTATTTATTATTCTACTTTTAATAATGGTGCAGGTGTAACAACTCGAGCAAATAAGTTGTATTTAGGAGGAGGTTTAGGGTTAAATATTCAAGGTGAAGGAATGATTTCAGCCGTTTGGGATGCAGGTTCAAGTATGCCCAATCACGAATTATTTACAGGCAGAATACAAGTTATGGATGGAACAACCTTTGATCATTATCATTCTACACATGTGGCAGGTACTGTAATGGGAAGCGAATTATTCCAATCTGGTAATGCTCGTGGCATTGCTTTTAAATCAAATCTTCATTCTTATGACTGGGCAAATGATATAGCAGAAGTTGCAAATGCAGCTTCTAATGGATTATTACTTTCAAATCACTCATATGGATATAGTAATTCTTCTATTAGTCTTTTTCAATGGGGTAAATACGATTCCGATTCCCAAGCGTTTGATGAAATAATGTTTAATGCACCGTATTATCAATTTGTTTGTGCGGCAGGAAACAGTAGAGATGATGGCTTAAATACCGCAAAAAATGGTTACGATTTGTTGACAGGTCATGCCGTTAGTAAAAATTCAATTGTTGTAGCTGCTATAAACGAAGTTCAAAATTATTCTAATCCTTCGTCAGTAGTAATGTCAAGTTTTAGTAGTTGGGGTCCAACAGATGATGGAAGAATTAAACCGGATATTTCAGCAAAAGGAGTTGATACTTTTTCAGCAATGAATGATAGTCTTTCAAGTTATGATTTTTTATCAGGTACTTCTATGGCTTCTCCTAGTGTTAGTGGAACATTACTTTTATTTCAACAATATTACAACCAACTCAATGGGTCATTTATGAAAGCTGCAACACTCAAAGGGCTTATGATTCATTCTGCTGATGAAGCAGGCGTTAGTCCAGGACCTGATTATGGATATGGATGGGGGCTTATTAATGCTGAAAAAGGAGCAAATGTTATTACCAAAGAAAATTTACAATCGTTAATACTGGAAAACACATTAAACAATACTGCTTCTTACACCATTAATGTAAACTCGCTCGGAACAGAACCTTTATTAGCAACTCTTTGTTGGACAGATCCCGCTGGAACCATACCCTCTCAAACTATTGATGATTCGACACCAAATTTAATTAATGATTTAGATATTAGAATTACACAAAACACTAGTACTTACTATCCTTGGAAATTAAACGTAGCTAGTTTACCAGCTGCAGCTATAAAAGCTGATAATACAGTAGATAATGTTGAAAAAGTTGAAATTAATAATCCTTCTGGAGGTTATACAATTACAATTTCTCATAAAGGAAATCTCCAAAACACACTTCAAAATTATTCATTAATTGTTTCTGGAATTGCGGTTAGAGATTTTTGGTTTTCAACTCAGAATAATGAAGTTAGTATCTGCCAAGGAGGAACAAGTGCAACATATAATTTTAATTTACAAACAAAATCTAATTTTTCAGATACTATAACTTTTAGTACAGTTAATTTACCTATTGGAGTAAATGCTCAATTTTCTCCTACTGCGATGAATTCGAACGGAGTATTTTCGTTAAATCTATCAAATGTAAATATATTGACTCCTGGTGTTTATCAATTTACAGTCAAAGGTCAATCATCATCTGAAATTTATGAATTGCCTGTTACTTTAATATGTTTATCACCTACTTTTTCACCTGTTATTTTATCATTGCCAACGAATGCTTCCAATAGCATAACAATCCCCGCAACTTTAGAATGGGTGGCTGACATAAATGCACAAGAATATGACATTCAAGTCTCTACAAATACTTCCTTTTCAACTATAGTTGCCTCAGAAACAGTATCAACTACTAACTTTACGGTTTCATCTCTTCAAAATGGAACCACATATTATTGGAGAATAAAACCAAAAAACAGCTGTGGTGAAGGAAATTATTCAAATTATTACAGTTTTACAACAGCTTGTGCTGAGCCTTTAATTTTTAACATAAACACAGCTTCTTCAAGTAGCATTAATATTGGCTGGATAGAACTCTCTGGCGCAACAAGTTGGGAAGTTGAATATGTACCAGTAGGTACAAATCCAACAGGAATTGGCGCAACAATTAACTCAAATCCTCTGACAATTGATGGTTTGCAATCAAACACTTGTTATAATCTTTATGTTCGTTCCATTTGTAGTACTGGAACATCTGCTTGGTCACAACCTTTTCAGTTTTGCACTCAACCTAACTATTGTAGTGGAGATCATTTTTATGACACGGGTGGTTTATCAAATAATTATCAAAAC
>JAYTIV010000174.1:0-3140 GCA_043731625.1 Flavobacterium sp.
AAAACCTTGTGATAATCACACCAATTGTGAAAATGATGGTTGTCATTTATTATTTATACAATGTGATGATTGCAAAACAGCTATGGAAAATTGTTGCTCAACAGAATGTCTAGAAATTACACACTTACCTTTAGACGAACAAGTAAAATTACGAAGCGGAAAACAAGTAGGTAATAAAGTTTTCAGAAAAGGAAAATCAGACAAATTATTATTCAAACATTCTGGTGAACTATCAGACAAATCACTAACCGTAGCAATAAAACCAAAAGATATTCGTCAGATAATTAAAATAAAAAAAGTACTAATTGCAAAAGCAGAACATTACTATTCAAAAGCACAAGTAGGCCTTTTTATTGTTGAAAAAAACGAATTACGCATTGGAGATAAAATATTAATTTCTGGTCCAACAACAGGAAATCAAGAAATGGTTCTAGAAAAAATGCTAGTAAACGGAAGTGAAAATTCTATAGCCTCAATTGGAGATAAAATCACCTTCGAAATATCTTTTAGAGTTCGATTGTCTGATAAATTATTTAAATTAGGCGTTTAATTCAAGTTCAATGGACATTTATAAAATATTAAAATTTAATAACTACATCAAAAACCACAGAATAAAATTCTTGGGTTTATGGTTACTTAGTGTCCTAAACAAAAGGTATTTGGCCATACAATTTGATCCTGTTTTGGCTTGTAATCTTCGTTGCAAAATGTGTTATTTTACAGATGTTGATTATGTCAAAAAAAACATGAAAGGTGTTTTTCAGGAAGATGATTTAGAAGATTTAGCCAATGTAAATTTCAAAAACGCATTAAAATTGCAAATTGGTTGTGGTGCAGAACCAACACTTTTTAAACACAATACCAAACTAATTCAAATTGCCAAAAGACACAAAGTACCTTATATAAGTATGGTGACAAATGGTAATTTGCTTGACCAAAAGGATGTAAATGATTTCGCACAAGCCGGCTTGAATGAATTTATTCTTTCGATGCATGGCGTTTCTAAAACCACCTATGAAGACTTGATGGATAAAGGAGATTATGATAAATTTCATCAAGTTTTAAAAAACATTACTGAGCAAAAAAAATCAAACCCAAATCTGAAATTACGCATAAATTACACCTTCAATGTTGACAATTTTTATGAACTCAAAGATTTTTTTAAAGTCTATGATCAATATGCGATAGATATTATACAATTACGACCAATAGATAAAATTGGAGAAACTACTTATAACAATTTTAGTTTAAAAGCAATTGAAAAAGACTATGCTGAAATTTCAAATTATTTAAAATCTGAAACTTCAAAACGAGGAATTACACTTTTATTCCCAAAAACTATTACTAGAGATGAAGAAAAATCTCTTGTAGTAAAAACAGAAAATAATAGTTCCTATCTTTTGCCTTTTACCTATTGTTATGTGTCTCCAAAATATTATTGGCGTGATGATTTTGATTGGAGAACAGAATCGTTTTCGGATTGGAAAAAAAGAAACAATTGGAATAAAATCTTGTTTCAAAACATTTTTGTTTCTAAAAAAGAACTCGATAAGCCCAATAGAAATATGCTTAATTACTCTGTTGACCTGAATTAAATTGTTGATTTTTTCTTTAAAATACTTTTTAGAATTATTACAACAAAATACTATCTTTACCAATTAAACGTTTAAGAACTTAAATTGCGCGAGTCGCAATACGACATATAAAATTATGGCTTGTACTAGTTGTTCAACTTCTGATGGTGGCGCACCAAAGGGTTGTAAAAATAATGGGACTTGTGGCACCGATAGCTGCAACAAATTAACGATTTTTGACTGGCTTTCGAATATGAGTTTGCCTAATGGCGAAGCGCCTTTTGACTGTGTTGAAGTACGATTCAAAAACGGTCGAAAAGAATTTTATCGCAATACTGAAAAATTAACTTTAAGTATTGGAGACATAATTGCTACCGAAGCTTCTCCTGGACATGATATTGGGATTGTTACTCTTACTGGAGAATTGGTAAAAATTCAAATGAAGAAAAAAGGAGTTAAACATACCAGTAATGATGTCCCTAAAATTTATAGAAAAGCATCACAAAAAGATATCGACATTTGGTCTACAGCAAGAGACAAAGAAGAACCAATGAAAGTTCGTGCTCGTGAATTGGCTATTTCTCATAAATTAGAAATGAAAATTTCTGATATAGAATTTCAAGGAGATGGTTCAAAAGCAACTTTTTATTATACTGCAAATGACCGAATAGATTTTAGAAATTTAATCAAAGATTTTGCAAAAGAATTTAGCACAAGAATTGAGATGAAACAAGTTGGTTTTCGACAAGAAGCTGCTCGACTTGGTGGTATTGGATCTTGTGGAAGAGAATTGTGTTGCTCAACTTGGTTAACCGATTTTAGAAGTGTCAATACCTCTGCAGCGCGTTACCAACAACTTTCTTTAAATCCTCAAAAGTTAGCTGGACAATGTGGTAAACTAAAATGCTGTTTGAATTATGAGCTTGATACTTATATGGATGCACTTCAAGGATTTCCAGATTTTGATACTAAATTAGTTACAGAAAAAGGAGATGCTGTTTGTCAAAAACAAGATATTTTCAAAGGATTAATGTGGTTTGCATACACAAATGATTATGCCAATTGGCATGTGTTGAAAATAGAACAAGTCAAAGAAATTCTAGCTGAAAATAAACTGAAGAATAAAGTTTCGTCTCTTGAAGATTATGCTTTAGAAATAATATCAGAACCAGAAAAAGACTTTAATAATGCAATGGGTCAAGAAAGTTTAACTCGTTTTGACCAACCTAAAAGAAAGAAAAAAAATAACAATAAAAAACGTAAACCTGCAGGTGAAAACGCAATAGTTGCCAATCAAAACAAACCCGTAAATACAAACCAAAGACCTGCAAATAATAAAATAATTCCTAATAAAAAAAATGAGTCTTAAATGTAGTTTTCTTTATTGTCTCATAGCTTTCAGTCTCTTTTCTTGTGATAAAAAAAGAGTGTTTGATGAATATAAATCTGTGGGGAAATCTTGGGATAAAGACAGTGTTGTGAGTTTTGATTTACCAAAATTTGAAACCAACAAACAATATAATTTGTTTGTAAACATTAGAGACAACAATGATTATCCTTTCAACA
>JAYTIV010000175.1:0-3116 GCA_043731625.1 Flavobacterium sp.
ACAGATATTCGAATGCCAAAATGTGACGGAATATGTGCAACCAAAAAAATTAAAGAAGAGTTTCCTGAAACAAAGGTAATCGCTTTTACAATGTTTGAACAAAACGATGCCATAGAACAAATGATGTTTGCTGGTGCATCTGGATATGTAGTCAAAAATTCTTCTTTAAATAAAGTCATAGAAGCCATTCGAGCAGTTGCAAGAAATGAAAAATATTTTGATGATTCAGTTCATTCAAAAGATGATATTAGTCATGAAGAAATTATTTTGAGTAATCGTGAAAAAGAAATTCTAAAACTTGTTGGTGAAGGAAAAACATCAAACGAAATTTCGACTCTTTTAGGAATTGGAAAAAGTACCGTTGACACTCACCGAAAAAACATCATAAAAAAAATAAATTTACACGGAAAAACAGAACTTTTAAGGTTTGCCGTAGAGCGAAAGTATGATTTTTAAAGGGATTTTTACCCAAAAACAACCAAAAAAAACAAATTGAAAAAAAACTTAAAAATCCCCATGGTTGGGGATTTTTTTGTGGTTTTTATTTTTGAAATTTGTAATGTATATTAATTAAATAATAATCATTATGGAAACTACTATCTCTTCATTCGACATTATTTCTAGTTTAATTATTATTGGGATTCTAGCCATTGTGGGTCAAGAAATCAAAATTATTATTTCGATTATAAAACTCAATAATAAAATCAAATCTCATATTGAGGAGAGAAAAATTTTCAAAAAAAATAAATTCTTTATTGCAATTTTTATTGGGTTTATTGTAACAACTATATCTTTTTTAGTAAAACTTTCAGACTCTAAAATATTTATTTTTGAACTCTTTATTGCCTTTATTTTAGTTGGCTTTTTTAGTATAAAATTTATAAACCGTATTATATAATAAATTATAAAATGTCTAAAATAAAAAAATCATAACCTCAAAACCAATAACTCATAACTATCCTATATCTTTGTCCGCTTTTTAAAAATCAAAAAATGACAAAGAATACAATATTAAAAGGAGTAATACTCGTAGGATTAGGCGCAACAAGTTATGGTATGCTAGCAACATTTGTAAAAATGGCATATACCGAAGGGTATACTACAGCCGAAGTTACTTCTTCACAATTTATATTAGGAATAATCGGAATCTTAATAATCAATCTATTTCAAAAAAATAAAAATAAAGAAGCAGTTGTAAAAGCAACATCTAATAATATTTTTCAGTTAATGCTTGCCGGAAGTTCACTTGGTATGACTAGCGTTTTTTATTATTTATGTGTTCGATATATTGATGTTTCTATTGCAATTGTACTGCTTATGCAAACCGTTTGGATGGGCGTTTTACTCGAATGGATTTTAGACAAAAAAGTACCTTCAACTCAAAAAATAATTTCAGTTGTTGTTGTTTTATTTGGAACTTTTTTAGCTACAAATTTAATGAATAACGACACTCAAATAGATTGGAGAGGAATACTTTGGGGAATGCTTGCAGCTGCGTCATTCACTACAACAATGTTTACAGCCAATCGTGTTGCTACAGGAATTTCATCTGCTCAACGAAGTTTATATATGCTTCTTGGTGGCGCAGTTATAGTTTTTGGTTTTGGATTATTTACACAAACTACACCTTACAATTTTGATATTTTTTTAAAATGGGGATTATTTATTGCACTTTTCGGAACAATAATTCCTCCATTGTTAATGAATGCTGGTTTTCCTCTTACAGGAATTGGTTTAGGAAGTATAGTTTCTGCTTTAGAATTACCAGTTTCTGTTTTAATGGCCTATTTTTTATTGAACGAAACAGTTGTTTTATCACAATGGATTGGGATAATTCTTATTATTCTCGCAATCATTATTATGAATGTAAATTTTAAAAAAAATCTATAATAAATATTTTTGTTTATATTTGATAACCAATTAACTAATATTAAAAGCTATGAAAAACAAATTACTCTTATTTTTATTATTTACCAGTTCTTTTCTTTTTGCAAATCCTGTTAAAAATACTGTTGTTGGACCTTCAATGTCGTTGGTATTATCATCGCTTTATTTTGATGAAAATGGTGACGGTTTTATCAATGCTGGCGATACTATAATTTATACTTTTACTGTAACCAATACTGGAGATGTTTTATTAGGTAATTTAAGTGTGATAGATGTTTTGTTATCACCAAATTCGTCACCTGCAAATCCTACTTACATATATCCAAATACTTCGGCTATTTTCTCTGCAAATTACACCATTACCCAAGCCGACATTACTACTGGTAGTATTACAAATACTGCTACAGTAACAGGAGTTACCGGAGCAAACGTTACAGTAACCGATGTGTCAGATAGTGACAATCCAGCTTTACTTGGAGCCAATGATCCAACGGTAACCCAATTACAAACTAATTTATATCCTGCAATAGGATTAATTATGGAAGGTCAAGACACATCAGGTCAAGGTTATATTAATTACTCTTTTAGAATAATAAATAAAGGTGACGACACGTTAACCGATATATATGTTTCTAATTTACCTGTTAATAATTCTACATATCCACCATATTCTATTTTATATATTAATAGTCAACAAAATCCACTTGTTCACATTGCCAGTTTAGCGCCAGGAGAAGAAAATTTTTACGCATTTACTGCGTATAGTTTCGAACAACCTTGTTTTAACCAAAATCAAGCTATGGTTATTGCAACAACTAGTTTCGGGACAAAAATAGCTGATTTGTCTGATCATTATAGTTATTATAGTAACAATCCAACACAAACGATTTTTCAACCTTATATGAATTTTAATTGTGATGGCGTTTACCAAGATACTAACGGAAATAGTATGGTTGATGTAGCCGATGTCGTAAATTATACCTATCAATTAAACTATACTGATATTAATAACCCAATACCATTTACATTAATTGACCCAAATGTAGCTATATCAAATCCAAACGGTAATGCTTTCCCAGGTTGGTCAACTACTGGAGTTCATACTATCACTCAGAATGATATTGATTTGGGTTATGTAACCAATAGTCCAACATTAGAGTTTCCACAATTACTTTGTCCTCCTTTCCCATTTGACATCTTTTTTTATGATCCAACTCCTTGTAACAATT
>JAYTIV010000176.1:0-7734 GCA_043731625.1 Flavobacterium sp.
TAGTTTTACGCATTCAAGTTTAAATGCATAATCATACTTTACTTTTCTTTCCATAAAAATACCCCCAAATAGTGTCTAACTTTTTGGGGGCAGTCTATAACAGTATCGGGTTTTTTGTTTTTATTTTTTCTTCAACTCCACATATTTTTTTAAAGTGGAGTCATAGGTTAATTTATTTTCCTGTGTTTTAGTTTTCAATACCACATCCCCTGTTGGAGTGAGGCTAAAAACCAAACCTTCGTTTCTTATTTTTTCGCTGGTTTGAGAAGCGTTTTTAAGTTTATCAAGATAAATTGTTTCTTTGATTTTTGTACTGGTTTGAATATTTCCTAATGCTAATGTTTTTGAGTTTACTTCCCATATTTCATTGTGAAATTGGGTCTTGTCCTCTTTTTTATCTTTGGTTTCTGAAACTGTATTTTCTGACCAACTCACATGATAAAGTTGCGTGTCTTTTGCTTTAAAAGCTATGATTTTACAATCCAAAGGCTTTTTATTATTTTCAATAGATCTGGAGAAAATAGAATCCTTTTTTGCTCCTTTTGCAATTGAAAACAATATCAAATTATTATTAATATACTCAACTGATAATTTATCAGCTTTAGCTAAAACTGAAGATGTTGTTGCCGATATTGGTTTCTTTTTTTGTGCATAAATCGCATTACTTAACAATACTAATACAAGAACAACAATTACTTTTTTCATTTCGTAAAATTTTAGTTTGGTCGAATTTACAAAAATTGTTTTCAAAGAATATTGTATTAACTATTTATTTAACAAAAAACACAAAGAGTCATATAATTTTATTATATTAGACCATTAAAATTCGGCTGTTTATATAGCAATTATAACTGATATTATTAATTCTAAAATTTATATATACCATGAAAAAAATCATTCTAATTATTTGTTTAAATTTTGGTTTTACTTGTTTTTCTCAAGAACATTTCGGAGGTATTTCTACATCAAGTAGAGTCGGTATACTAAATACAACATTAAATCCTGCAGAATTTGCTAACCTTTCAAAAAAAATTGAAGTAAATATTTATGGCTTTAGTTTCAATGTTTCTAATAATATTATAGGTTTTGGCGATTTATCTTCGGATAAAAATTTAGAAGATTTAATTTTTCAAGGAAATGAACCTGTTAATATGAGAATTGATGCTGAAATGATAGGACCAAGCGCTGGAGTAAGTTGGAAAAAATGGGGGTTCGGTTTGACCACAAAAGCAAACGGAAAATTTGATCTTGTAGATATTGACCCAAATCTTGGTAGTGCCGTTACAGATAATATTGCCAATATTATTGGAACTTCAAGTATTAGTAATAATAATCAAAGAATGATTGGAACAACTTGGGGCGAATTGGGATTGTCTGCTGCAAGAACATTGTTTGAAAATGAAAATAACCGTTTTAGTGCTGGAGTAACTTTCAAACTTTTGTTTCCTGGCTCTTATACCAATTTTGGACTTGATAAATTCAACGGAACTATAAATTATGTAGGCAACGAAGCCTATTTAAACAATACAAATGCCAGTTTAAATTTTGCCTATTCCGGAAATTTATCTGATAGTTTTACCAATTTTGACGATTATTCAAATTCTATTTTTGGAGGTTTACACGGTTTAGCAACTGATATCGGTGTGAATTATCAACGTAAAGACGGAGACAAAAAATACAAATTAAATATTGGTCTTGCTTTAAAAAACATGGGGAGTATGACTTTTAAAAACGATAGCAATTCTTCTACATCCTACAGTTTAGTCATTCCTGGTAATGAAGTTGGAATCAATTTGAATCAATTTTCTGGTAGTAATAGTCTCAAAGATATTGAAAAAGTGCTTCAAGATAGTGGCTATCTTACTACTATTGTTACCAATAAAGACTTTAAAGTAAAACTTCCTACGGTAATAAATTTGTATGCAGATGTAAAAATAATCCCTAAACTTTTTGTTACCCTATATACACAACAAAAACTTAATGATAATAATAGCAACGATCAAATAACAACTCAAAACATAATTAGTATTACACCTAGAGTAAATTTAGGTTTTTTTGAAGCCTACAGTAGCTGGTCAAATAGCGAAATATCTGGATTGAATGGCGGTATTGGTATTCGTTTAGGTGGATTTTATATTGGTTCAAGTTCAGTAGTTACTGCATTAATAAACGACAGCAAACAAGCCGATTTCTATACAGGTTTCCGTTGGGCATTTCTATAATTTTAAATAAAACTTTACATTACTATCAACCAATAAAATAAAAATTAAATGAGTACAACTACAGAGCGCATTACCGAAATAAAAAACAACGGATATGACCTTGATTTTTCAACCGTTTTTAATGAATCTTTTGAAAATTATAAAAAAATAGCTTTAAATGCCGGTATAGCAACTATACTATTTATGTTTGTTTTAGCAATCGTTGTTTGTATTCCACTTTTTATATTTATAGGAATTTCATCATTACCTGAAACGATGAAAAATATGCAACCTGAAAACATGTCACCTGCTTTTCTTTTTTCCTACATCGTAACATTGGTGATTTTTGCTGGACTGATGGCGCCATTTACTGCAGGAATATTAAAAATGGCCTATAATGCAGCTCATAATCAAGAAGTTGCTATTGGTAATGCCTTTGAATATTTTACTTCATCCTATTTCGGACAATTGTTTATTGCGATGGCATTGATAACCATTGTATCATCGCTTTTTTCTGTTGGATTAGCAGCTGTTGGATATAATTTTTTAGGTATTATATTAAGTTCTCTAGTTTCATTTTTAACTTTATTGACTATACCCCTAATTATTTTTGGTAATGTAAAAGCTGTTGAAGCTATTCAAGGAAGTATGATTGCTATTTCAAAACAACCATTAGTAATAGCTGGATTATTAATTGTTGCTGTCCTTTTTGCTTTTTTAGGAATACTAGGATTTTGTATCGGTATCTTTTTTACAATGCCAATTATTTATTCGTTGTATTATATCCTTTACCGTACTATATTTGAAGTAAAAACAGCAATAGAAATGCCTGAAACTTTCTAATTTACAGTTTCTTTAAATTGGGCAAAAAATAACATACAATTCCTATTATAGGTAAATAAGAACACATTTGATAGACAAACTGTATGCTAGTATGATCGGCTAAAATCCCAAGCAAAGCAGAACCTAAAGCTGCCATTCCGAATGCAAAACCATAGAATAATCCTGAAATCATTCCGAGTTTTTTAGGAACAAGTTCTTGTGCATAGACCAACATGGCCGGAAAAGCAGAAGAGATAATAATTCCAATAATAATCATTAAAACATCAGTCCAGAATAAGTTAACATAAGGCAATAATAAAGCAAAAGGAGTTGCTCCAAAAACCGAAAACCAAATCACATATTTTCGTCCAATTTTGTCTCCCAATGGTCCACCAAGAATGGTCCCAAAAGCATATGCAAAAAGATAAATAAACATATGATATTGTGCTTGTTGAATAGTCAAATGAAATTTATCTATCACATAAAAAGTATAATAACTAGACAAACTAGCAGAGTAAAAAAACTTCGAAAAAGTAATGATTAATAACACACCTATTGCCAATTTCACTTTATTTCTAGAAAGTGTATGATAGCGAATGGTTTCTACTTTTTTTGATGAAAAAGAAAGATGGTCTTGATACCAAAAAGCAATTTTGGTAATAATTGCTAATCCTAAAACGGCAGCCAAAATAAACCATAAAATATAACGCTGCGAATTAGGAACAACTATCAAAGCGACTAATAATGGACCAAGAGCTGTACCGAAATTTCCTCCTACTTGAAAAATAGATTGTGCCAAACCTCGCTTACCACCTGAAGCCAAATAAGAAACTCGTGCTGATTCGGGATGAAAAATTGCTGATCCAGTGCCAATCAACATTACCGAAGCCATTATCCAATAAAAAGTATCAGCATACGAAAGCAAAATAATGCCTGAAGCCGAAAATAACATACCATATATTTGAGAAAAAGGTTTCGGTTTTTTATCTGTATAATAACCTACAAAAGGTTGAAAGATAGATGCAGTTAACTGAAAAGCAAATGTAATCAAACCAATTTGGGTAAAACTCAAATTATAATTTTCTTTCAAAATAGGATAAACCGAAGGAATTACCGCTTGAATTAAATCGTTCAGCAAATGGGCAAAACTGATTGAAAATAAAGTAGAATAAACTGTTTTTTCAACAATTTTATTTTTGCCTGCTGTGGTAGATTCTGAAATCACGAAGTATAAGATTGGTGAGGCAAATTTATATTTTTTTAAGCGGATTGTTGTAATGTTTAATGCAAAGTTTAAAAAGAAAAAATTTTATGTAAATTTGTTATTCTTAATTCATAAAACAACTTGACACCACCATCAAAAAAGTCAGCATTAAACGAAAAAGAAGGCATTTCACAACCCGAAATTGTGAATAGCCAATCGTCTTCTGCTATACAGCATTTTCGTAAAATGCAACCTTCTGCTAAAGAACTTGTTGAAGGAATTTTTGATGGAAATATTGCTGCTTTAAGTCGTGCCATTACCTTGATAGAAAGCACCAATGCAGAACATTTAGAAAAAGCAAATGCTATTATTCAAGCTTGTTTACCAAAAGCCAATAAGTCAATCCGAATAGGCATTACTGGTGTTCCCGGTGTTGGAAAAAGTACCTTTATTGAAGCCTTTGGAAAACACCTAACCGCTTTAGGAAAAAAAGTTTGTGTATTGGCCGTTGACCCAAGTAGTACCATTTCTCACGGAAGCATTTTGGGTGACAAAACCCGTATGGAAGAATTGGTAAAAGATGAAAAAGCGTTTATTCGACCTTCAGCATCAGGGGAAACTTTGGGAGGTGTTGCTCGAAAAACACGTGAAACAATTATATTGTGTGAAGCGGCAGGTTTTGATACCATAATCATTGAAACGGTTGGTGTAGGTCAAAGCGAAACGGCGGTTCATAGCATGGTGGATTTCTTTTTACTTTTGAAAATTTCAGGTGCCGGCGATGAATTGCAAGGCATTAAACGTGGCATTATGGAAATGGCCGATGCAATTGTAATCAACAAAGCCGATGGTGATAATATTGCGAAAGCCAAATTGGCCAAAACCGAGTTCAATAGAGCTTTGCATTTATTTCCTGCTAAAAAATCAGGTTGGATTCCTACAGCTTCAACTTGCAGTTCCAATACAAAAGAAGGTATTGATGGAGTTTGGAAAACCATTTCAGATTATTTTGATCTAGTAAAAGGCAATCATTATTTTGAAGAAAAACGAAAAGACCAAAACCAATTTTGGATGATGGAAACGATTAACGAACAATTGAAATCGAATTTTTATAAACATCCTGAAATTATCAAACTTTTGGAAGAAAATAAAAAAGCAGTGCAAAATGATGAAATTTCACCTTTTGCAGCTGCTCAAATTTTATTAAAAAAATATTTTAAATAAAAAAACCCAAGCATTATACTTGAGTTTTCATCAAAAAAATAACCAACTAAACTTAGTTTTTTATAATTTTTTGAATACTTGTACCTTCATTTGTATTTACTTTTAAAACATACATTCCAAAAGATAAACTTTCAGTATCAAGAATCATAGAATCAGAATCATTCTGTTTTGTCAAAATAATTCTTCCATTTATATCAAATATTGAAACCGACTGTATTACAGTTGAAGATTTGATATTTAAAATGGAATGTATCGGATTTGGATATACACTTAATTCCGTCTCAACAAGGTTTTGATCAACGCCTAGTAAGGCACATGGTGTCAATACTACTGCTGTAAAAGTAGCATTGGGTTGGGTTTCAAAACCAGTATCGAGTAATACATATCCATCTGTTAATGGGTTGGCATCTAGCGTTACATCTGAACCAGTTGGAATTGCGGTATAACCACTAGAAGCAATCCAAGAGTTAGAACCTGTATAAAGCGTTGCATACACTCCTGAAATAGTAACCGTTGCCGGACATTGAGACCAAGAGTAAAAACACGATAACAGTAGTGTTGTGATTAATAATATCTTTTTCATAGTTTTAGTTTTTAGATTGAGATACTAAAACTTTCAATGATTGGTTTTCATTTTGCAATGCATTGATTTCTTTTTTCATTTCAATCAGATACAAAGTCAATTCTTCAATTTTTTCCATTTGAGTGGCTTGCATTTTTCCTAAATCTAAACCTTCTTTTACAAGTTCATCTGCCGATGGAACATTAGGTAAATGTTTGTTTTCTTTTACATAAGCTTCAACTTCAGAAAGTGGTTTTAGTTTGTAATCGTTTGCAAAAACATAATCTGCCCAAGCAGTTGAACAATTTACTGCAACTTTCACTTTTTCTGTTAAAATTCCTTGTTCTACAAAAAGTTTATATCCAGTTGGAGTACATAAACTTCCATCACCAATTGTAACAACTCCTGATTTTATATCTACATTTCCATCAAAATAACCTGCAAAGTGATTGGCAGCAACTGGTGCATTACCCCAAATTGCACGATTAAAAACAGCAGTAGTGTTTAATTCTACATGACCTGCAACACCAGAATTATAAATTCCTGTAGGTGAATTTACGTACCCTACAACTCCATGATTATAACCATTAGCATTTTTTGCTTCACCAAAAACACCAACGTTATTTATAGAAATTTCTGTAGCTGAACCAACAACACCATACATTGAACCATTGGTAGTATTAGTTGTATATTTAGCATTCCCAAAAACAGCAATACCATCTAAATCACCATAAATATTAGATCGTTTTATTAAATTACTTTCTTGAGCTGTAGCTTCAGCATAAATACCAACCGATTTACCATTTGCTTTTATTGCAGGAGCTGGAATATTGGTAGATGTTACTTCTAATTGAGCTGTTGGGGATTCTGTACCGATACCTATATTTCCATTGTGTTTAATTACTAATTGTGCTGCATTTCCATTAGTTGCAAATCCCATATCAGAATTCATAGAATTCCCGTATGGATCTTCTAATTTAAAGTATGCACTTCCGCCTCCAAGCAAGCCAGAAGCAAAACCATTCCCAGAGATTCCAACACTTAATAATCCAGCTTGATTGGTTCCATCATTTCGATCTAATTTAATTACAGGAGGTAACATACCTGGATTAGTTCCTGTTAACAAATGTAATGCTGCAGAAGGCGATGTGGTACCAATACCAACAAATCCAGCTTGATTGATTCTCATTCTTTCTACACTTCCTGTAGAAAAAGCCATATTATTTGCAATTGGTCTAAATATTCCGTTACCTCCACCACCATCATTTTGAGCTGTTGTAGTTGTAGATACGCTACTTTGAAAACCAATTGCAGGATTTGCGGCTGTGTCTCCTTGGGCAGCTAAAATTCTTGCTCCACCAGCAGTTGGAGAAAAAGAGGATGAACCTGTAATTTGTTGAGCAAAAGCTCCAGTTGATGTAATTGCTATAAATACAGCAATTTTAAAAATGTTTAAGTTTTTCATAATATAATAGTTTTTGTTTTTCCCTACTCTTGGTTTGGCTTTTCGGGTTCCGCCAGTTTATGTATGCTTTTCTAAATAATCAATGGTTTTTAAAAAATCAATTTTAGAATTCATCAAATGTTTTATACAATTAAATATTCTAATCATTTCCTTTTTTTGCAGAAGCATCAATTTTATGTTTTTCATATCTTCTATATTGAGTTGTGATTTTGTTTAAGTTGTGATTTACTTCTAAAACACATTGCAAATATGAAAC
>JAYTIV010000177.1:0-20129 GCA_043731625.1 Flavobacterium sp.
GATTATGTCAGTAAAAATTAGATTACAAAGACACGGTAAAAAACAAAAACCTTTTTACTGGATCGTAGCAGCAGATGCTAGATCAAAAAGAGATGGTAAATACTTAGAAAAAATCGGTACTTACAATCCAAACACAAATCCTGCAACTATTGATTTAGATTTGGACAGTGCTGTAAAATGGTTGCACAATGGTGCTCAACCAACAGATACAGCTCGTGCAATTCTATCTTACAAAGGTGCTTTATTGAAACATCACCTAGACGGAGGAATTCGTAAAGGAGCTTTAACTCAAGAACAAGCTGATGCAAAATTAGCAACTTGGTTAGAAGCAAAAACCGGAAAAGTTGATGCTAAAAAAGAAGGTTTGACAAAAGCACAAGCTGATGTAAAAGCAAAAGCATTTAAAGCAGAAAAAGTTGCTAACGAAAAACGTATTGCTGCTGCAGCTCAAGCTGAAGTTGAAGCAACACAAGAAGAAACTACGGAAGAAACTACAGAAGAAGTTGAGACATCAACTGAAGAAGTAGTTGCTGAAGAAACTCCAGAAGTGGAAGCAGCTGAAGAATCTAACGAAGCAACAGAAGCTTAATATAGTGCGATAATGCGTAAAGAAGATTGTTTCTATCTTGGCAAAATCGCTAAAAAATTTAGTTTCAAAGGGGAAGTCTTAGCCTATTTAGATACAGACGAACCCGAATTATATGAGAATATGGAATCAGTTTTTGTTGAATTCAACAATAATCTGGTTCCATTTTTTATTGAAAGTAGCTCTTTGCACAAAAACGATTTCTTACGTATTCGATTTGAAGATGTAAATAACGAAGAAGAAGCCGATCGTATATTGGGTTGTCCTATATATTTGCCTCTAAAAATGTTGCCAAAACTTACAGGCAACAAATTCTATTTTCACGAAGTAATTGGTTTTGAAATTGAAGACCAAAGATTGGGAGTTTTTGGAAAAATACAATCTATAAATGACAGTACTGCCCAGCCTTTATTTGAGGTCCTTAATGGTGATATCGAAATACTTGTCCCGATGATTGATCATTTTCTTGTAAAAATTGATCGTGAGAATAAAAAAGTGATTATGAATTTGCCAGAAGGCTTGGTTGAAATGTATTTGTAAAAACAAAAATAATAATTTTGAACCATTAAGAAATTAAGTTTGCTTCGCCTGTTCGCGTTGCTCGGGTCATTAAGAACTTCCTTAATTTTCTTAATTCCTTAATGGTTTTAATTTTTTCATATAAATGTCAACATTCAACTTCAAACAGTTTTCTATAAATCAAGACAAAACAGCAATGAAAATTGGTACTGATAGCGTTTTGCTTGGTGCTTGGTGTCCTATAGATAACAATCCTTTTTCGGTATTGGATATTGGTGCTGGAACTGGTATTTTGTCATTGATGTTGGCTCAAAGAAGCAATGCAGAACAAATTGATGCCTTAGAAATTGATGAAGATGCTTATGAACAATGTGTAGAGAATTTTGAAAACTCATCTTGGTCAGATCGCTTATTTTGTTTTCATGCAGGTTTAGATGAATTAATTGATGAACCAGAGGATGAGTACGATTTAATACTTTCTAATCCGCCGTTTTATTCTGAAGATTATAAAAGTAATAATGATAGTAGAGATTTGGCACGATTTCAAGACGCTTTGCCTTTTGAAAATTTGGTTGAAGCTGCCGATTTGTTATTGTCAGAAAACGGAATTTTTGCAGTTATTATTCCGTTTAAAGAAGAAGTACGTTTTATAGATTTGTGTGCAGAAGTTGAACTTTTTCCTATAAAAATTACTCGTGTAAAAGGTTCACATACAACTCCTATTGTTAGAAGTTTGCTGGCTTTTAAACGGTTTGAATTGCCTGTTTTGGAAGCCCATGAATTGGTTATAGAAATCAATAGACATGAATATACCGATGAATATATTGAGTTGACAAAGGATTTCTATTTGAAGATGTAGCCATAGCCCAGATAGAAGCGGTATCCTCGTAGTGCAACGGAGAGATTTAGCGAATAGCTGGAAAAAGCTCCAGATTGCTTCGTTCCTCGCAATGACAATTTGGAAAAATTATAACAATTGTTCATGGGAATTTTGATTAAGATTCTTTAACTTTGCAAACGTTTTCGTAAAACATTAATAAAAATAATGAGAAGGCTTTGTGCCTTATAATGACTAAACTATGAAACCAGATTTATTTCAAGCTCCTGATTATTACAATTTAGATGATTTGCTAACAGAAGAACACAAATTGGTTCGTGATTCTGCTCGTGCTTGGGTGAAACGTGAAGTTTCTCCTATTATTGAAGATTATGCGCAACGTGCCGAATTTCCGAAACAAATTATAAAAGGTTTGGGAGAAATTGGTGGTTTTGGCCCATATATTCCTGAGGAATATGGTGGCGCTGGATTAGACCAAATATCTTATGGATTGATTATGCAAGAAATTGAGCGTGGTGATTCTGGTGTTCGTTCTACTTCATCTGTTCAATCATCATTAGTGATGTACCCTATTTGGAAATATGGAAACGAGGAACAACGTATGAAATATTTACCAAAATTGGCCACTGGTGAATTTATGGGATGTTTTGGGTTGACTGAGCCAAATTATGGTTCTGATCCTGGAAGTATGATAACCAATTATAAAGATATGGGCGACCATTATTTATTAAATGGTGCCAAAATGTGGATTTCGAATGCTCCGTTTGCTGATATTGCTGTGGTTTGGGCAAAAAATGAAGAAGGAAGAATACACGGTTTGATTGTAGAACGTGGCATGGAAGGTTTTACAACTCCTGAAACACATAATAAATGGTCGCTTCGCGCATCGTCTACTGGTGAGTTAATTTTTGATAATGTGAAAGTACCTAAAGCAAATTTGTTACCAAATAAATCTGGTCTTGGAGCACCTCTTGGGTGTTTAGATTCTGCTAGATATGGTATTGCTTGGGGTGCAATTGGTGCTGCAATGGATTGTTATGATACTGCTTTGCGTTATGCTAAAGAGAGAATACAATTTGACAAACCTATTGCTGGAACTCAATTACAACAAAAGAAATTAGCCGAAATGATTACTGAAATTACAAAAGCACAATTGCTTACTTGGCGTTTGGGTGTTTTGAGAAATGAAGGTAGAGCTACTACTGCTCAAATCTCGATGGCAAAAAGAAATAATGTTGATATGGCAATTCATATTGCTCGTGAAGCTCGTCAAATTCTTGGCGGAATGGGTATTACTGGTGAATATTCTATCATGCGACACAGTATGAATCTCGAATCTGTAATTACATATGAAGGAACTCACGATATACATTTACTGATTACTGGTATGGATATTACTGGAATTCCAGCTTTTAAATAAAAAAAAATAGTTGTAATGTTTGAAAAGCTTCTCAGGACTGAGAAGCTTTTTACTTTTTAAATTTTAAATTAAGGTAAAAAAAATTAATATCTATTAGAGTATTTTATATCTGTTTCTATATACTTTTTTACTATTCAAATTCAAATATGTTTCATTATGAAAAAGGAGATTTTTTGAAATTATCTGGGCTTGCAGAAGTAGATTCTGTTATACCAACAAATGTTTTTCTATTCGATTGAGTATTGAAACACTATCGAGCAGTTCTAAATAAAATTTGGTATTAACTTAGTTATGGATTGAAGAAAGTGTTTAAAGTAATTTCAATATTACCAATTTTTTTATCTTATTTTTTTGAAATTTCATTACCAATTTATAAACTTGATCCCAAGCACAAGAATCACAATCGCCAAACATAACCTTCTTTATGTAAGCAAGATAGATAACAAAGTATAAGAGAGATAGTAATAAATATTTTTCGCTTTTTATAAATTTTATTTAAATATTACGATTTTTTTTGTTGTTTGCCCATAGTTTAGCAAATAGGCACCAGAAGATAAATTGCTTATATCTAAGTTATTTTGATTTAAAGCTTCATTTTCCATTACTAATTGTCCTAATTGATTATAGATTTTAATTTTTTGGTTAGGAATTAATTTTGGTATTGAAACATTTACAAAACTCGAAGCTGGATTCGGGTAAATTACTATTTCAGCATTTGTGTTTTCATAATCTATAGTGCTTAATGTAGTGTTATTTGCATTATACGTGGGCGATTGAATTACAAAACTTCCAGTTCCGTTTGGCACTCGAGCAAAACCCATATCTATACTTTGTGCACTGAAATTAATTTGATCAACTAATAACAAACTAGGATTTGATAATACAACAGACTCTCCTAATGATGCTAATTTAAAAGTGGCGTGCAATGGTCCATCTAAAATTTCGTTATCTGCCCAAATTATTAAATACCCATTTGCTGGAATTATTGTTCCCGATGGAATTTGCCATTTTACTATATCTGAGGAAGTATCCGTTAAATAATATCCACTTAAATCAACTTGTGTTGAATTATTATTGTATAATTCGATCCAATCTTCATAATCTCCTACTTCATCTGTTACCGTTGTATTATTTTGCGCCATGATTTCGTTAATCACAACACCATTAGGACCTAAAACTTGTTGTACTCTATAAATAAAAACATCGTGTTCTGCTCCAGTTGGTAAATAAGTAGCTGAAAGAGATGCGTTATTTGCAATAGCTTCAACATAATAACGTACAAAAGTTCCAGCTATATAACCCGGAATTTGAGCTCCAAAAGTTCCATCATTTGCTAAACCATCATTATGAGCACCATCATCAAACATTTGAGTTTTGGTAAAATTACCAACAATTTCAGTTGCATAATAAAGATTTACTTTATTAATCCCTCCTGTTGAAGTTACTACAGCTTTGATATTTACTACTTCATTAGCAATTGGTTCAATATATTCTTGAAGATTCCCATTATAAAATTTTGCCGATGCAATTGTTGGTGCAACTTGAGCAACTTCTGTATTACTTAATAAATAATTTCTTCTATTGGTAACAAAAGTCTTTAGAAGAGGAATTTCAGAATTGTATTGTGAAGTTGTATATAATTTTTTTGTGTCTGCTGCAACAAGTGCGCCAATTTGCGCATTCATTTCATCAATTATTG
Organism: Flavobacterium sp.; assembly: GCA_043731625.1. Classification (GTDB taxonomy): domain Bacteria; phylum Bacteroidota; class Bacteroidia; order Flavobacteriales; family Flavobacteriaceae; genus Flavobacterium. The sequence continues at coordinate 5,063 of JAYTIV010000177.1, forward strand.
CTGTTGCGTTTGCAGTTGTAAAGGTTTCTGTTAAAATGGTTCTGTAATGTGCTAAATAGCGTTGTCTCCATTCTGGAACATTTATCAATTTATTTAATAATGGATAATTTGCATTACTAACATTTTTAAAAGGTGACCAATTTGCACTTGTTGCAGCGTTCATTACAAAAGATGAATTTCCATCATATTCTAAAGATGTGGCTCTACCTGTTTCTGCATCAATATAAGCCATATAATCCATTTCACCCTTCATGATATAACTATCATCATCTGTAAAAATATTTTCACAAGCCAAATGCCACAACACTTTGTCAACATCAATCTTTGCTTTTACAGCTTCAACATTTGCAGCTGATGCTGTGCTTAGTATTTGACAAGCATCAATTAATTTTTGCCATTGATCAATTATTACATCATTTGACTTTAAAGTATAATATCCTTGATAGGTAGCAAGATTTGTTCCCACATAATTCAATGCAGCTGTACCATCACCCCATGGCGGTCCAGATGCTGGACTTCCTGTTGAAGAAATTGCTCTAAACAATGCTCCATCATTTGTTAAAAACCAATCTTTTAAAAAAGCTTTATCAACAGCTTGAACATTAGGATATAAACCCCAATCTTGATTGTTAAGATATAAATGAATAAAATTGCCTTTTGCAATGGGTGTATAACGATGTGCCATTCTGTTGTATAAAACTTCACGCATAAATGAAGCATCCTGATGCGCGTTATTAAATTTTAAACTTGTATACCCAAATATATCTTGAGTTACATCAACAAAATCCATATCAACACCAAAGGATTTTTTTTGTGATGTTCCAATTTGAGTATACGAAGTATTTCCTCTGAAACGAACACCAATAACTGGGTAAGTAACTCCATCATAAATCATACTCGCAACAATGTTGGTTTCTGAAGCATAATTATTGGCTAATTGTGTCCAATAATCGGTTTGTGTAAAATTTAAATATACGTTTTTTACAGAATTTTTATCGTACAAACCTGTTTGAGCTGGATTTCCAGTATATAAAATTTTCCCATCAGCTGAATAAAACATTTCAGATGGTAAACTTTGCGAAATACAACTGATTCCAACAAAAAAAGATATAAAAGTTAATTTTAATCTCATAATACAATTAATTTAGGAAACAAATATAATATTTTAGAAATAATAACACTATTTATTAGTAATAGCCTTTTTTGAAAATAAATGGCTCAAGTGAATTTATCTACCCTTATTAGCTAAAAAACTACTTTGTACAACATTTATACAATTTAGAGTTTATGTTTTTATAATTACTGAGTATAAATTTAGCAGTTTAGCAATAAAGATTTGCTTTTAAAAAAATTATGTACATTTGAATATACATCAAAAAAATAAAATGTCATCACAAGATCGATTAACAAAAGCTTATAAAGAAGCCAAAAGAATTTCGTTTTCTAAAAATGATAAATTTATTCTTTTTAGTGATTGCCATCGTGGTGATGGAAGTTTTGCTGATGATTTTGCCAATAATAGAAATATTTATTACCACGCTTTGAATCATTATTACAAAAATAATTTTCAATATATAGAATTGGGTGATGGTGATGAATTGTGGGAAAATTTATTTTTTAGAGATGTGCTTGATGCCAATAAGAATGTTTTTTTACTTCTTAAAAAATTCTATTTGGAGGATAAATTATATATGATTTATGGCAATCATGATATGGTTTATCGAAATCCTATTATCGTGAAAAAGAATTTTTCTGAATATTTTGACACAAAGGAAGGAAAGAAAATGCCTTTGATGCCCAATTTAAAATTCAATGAAGGCATTGTTCTAGAGAATTCAGAAACTGGTCAAGAACTATTTTTGACTCACGGTCATCAAGCTGATTTTATGAATTATGTAGGTTGGAAATTCAATCGGTTTTTTGTTCGTGTTTTATGGAAACCGCTACAAGTTTGGGGAATAAAAGACCCAACAAGTCCAGCAAAAAATTATATTGAACTCATCAAAGTTGAGCGTCGTATCAAAAAATGGATTGCAAATAACGGAAACAAAATAACTATTGTAGGTCATACACATCGTCCACATTTTCCAAAACCATTAGACAATGAGCTTAATTTTTTTAATGATGGAAGTTGTGTTCACCCAAGAAATATTAGCGGAATTGAAATAGAAAATGGTAAAATTGCATTAGTAAAATGGTTAATTGATACTAATGTTGATGGTGTTTTACAAATTGTAAAGGAATATATTGAAACTCCAGTTGAATTGAGTTTGTATAAATCTTTATAAAAATATTCTCCTTTTTTATTGCTCTGGTGCAATTTCAATCGCCAAACCATCAATTGATTCGTTTATAGGAATTTGACAACCTAATCGAGAATTATCTTTTACGTGATAGGCATCAGATAACATTGCTTCTTCATCATCATTGCGATTGGTTTGTAATACATCATTCAATATATAACATTGGCAAGAAGCACACATAGCCATTCCGCCGCAAATACCAACTGTACCTTCTGGAGCCAATTCATACATACGGATAAGTTCCATAATGTTCAAATTCATATCTGTAGGCGCTAGCACTTCATGTTGCATTCCTTCACGATCGGTAATTTTTATGGTAATATCTTGTGGCATTTTATACTATAGATTTTACAACTGCTTTTTCTGCTTCTTTTCTAGTACCATCAAATCCATTTACTCCAGAAACGGTTGTATATTTCAATACATATTTCTTTCCAGGATTTATTCGTTGGTATACACTTTGACACATTAAAGTTGCTTCGTGAAAGCCACAAAGAATAAGTTTTAGTTTTCCAGGATAAATATTTACATCTCCTATTGCATAAATCCCATCAATATTGGTTTGATAATCTAAAGCATTATTAACTTTGATTGCATTTTTCTCAATTTCTAATCCCCAATTGGCTATAGCTCCTAATTTTGGTGTTAGACCAAATAATGGGATGAAATAGTCGGTTTTGAAAATATGTTGTACGCCTTCGTTTTCTAAGGAGATACTTTCAACGTGATTTTTTCCTTGAATTGCAACAACTTCTGCTGGTGTAATCAAATTAATTTTACCTAATTTTTTTAATTCTTGTACTTTTTCAACAGAATCAAGTGCACCACGAAATTCGTTTCTTCTATGAACTAAAGTAACTTCGGAGGCAACATTCGAAAGAAAAACACTCCAATCTAGTGCAGAATCTCCACCACCTGCAATAACAATTCGTTTATTACGAAATAATTCTGGGTCTTTTACAAAATATTCAACCCCTTTTTCTTCGTAGAAAGCAATATTTTCTATCAAAGGTTTTCTAGGTTCAAAAGTTCCTAAACCACCAGCAATAGCAATTGCTTTGGCATGATGTTTTGTTCCTTTATTTGTAGTAACTATAAAAGTTCCATCATCTAGTTTATTAATAGTTTCGGCTGTTTCGGACAAAGTAAAACCTGGTTGAAATTGTTTGATTTGTTCCATTAAATTATCAACCAATTCACCTGCTAAAACTTCTGGATATCCTGGAATATCAAAGATTGGTTTTTTTGGATACAATTCAGAAAGTTGTCCTCCAGGTTGTGGAAGCGCATCTATAATATGACATTTTAATTGTAATAATCCTGCTTCAAAAACGGCAAAAAGACCTGTTGGTCCAGCACCAATTATAAGTATGTCTGTTTCAATCATTATGGTATAGTTTCAATGTCGTAAAGTAATACATTAGCAAAAAGTTTAAATATGATTTTTATCACACCACAAACTTTTATGCAATATTTACTACAGTTTCTATTTGAGGTGCATATTTTTTTATTGTAGTTTCTACACCAGCTTTTAGTGTCATTTGATTTACACTACAACCAGTACAAGCACCTTCAAAACGAACTTTCACATGTTTTTGGTCTTCTATAGAAACTAAGCTAATATCTCCTCCATCAGAATTCAAAAAAGGTCGAATTTCTTCTAATGCTTTTTCTATATTCAAAATTAATTCTTCGTTGGTCATTTTATTGATATTATGATTATTAGATAAAAAAATCTATAAATCTATTTTTTATTAACTGCAGAACATCCTGCCATTGTTGTTATTTTAATGGCTTCTGTTGGTGCTAAAGATTCGTTACGACTTACTGTCTCTTGCACAACATTTCTAGCAATTTCTTCAAATATTTTCTCCAAAGGAGATGCTGTTTGCAATGCCGCAGGACGACCATAATCGCCAGCTTCTCGTATACTTTGTATTAACGGAACTTCCCCAAGAAATGGTACTTGTAAATCTTCTGCCAGATTCTTAGCACCTTCTTTTCCGAAGATATAATATTTATTATTTGGCAATTCCTCTGGTGTGAAATAAGCCATGTTTTCGATAATTCCTAAAACAGGAACATTGATGGCTTCTGACATAAACATCGAAACTCCTTTTTTGGCATCAGCAAGTGCAACAGCTTGTGGTGTACTCACAACAACCGCACCAGTTATTGGTAAGGATTGCATTATAGAAAGGTGAATATCTCCAGTACCTGGTGGTAAATCAATCAACATAAAATCTAATTCTCCCCAAGCTGCGTCAAAAATCATTTGGTTTAATGCTTTTGAAGCCATTGGTCCACGCCAAATAACGGCTTGACTTGGAGCAGTAAAAAACCCGATAGAAAGAATTTTTACCTCATAACTTTCTATTGGTTTCATTTTAGATTTCCCTTCAACTTCTATAGAAATAGGTTTTTCACTTTCTACATCAAACATAATTGGCATACTTGGTCCATAAATATCAGCATCTAAAACACCAACTTTAAAACCCATTTTTGCTAATGTAACAGCTAAATTTGCAGTTACTGTTGATTTTCCCACACCCCCTTTTCCAGATGCTACAGCAATAATATTGCTTATTCCTGGTATCGATTTTCCTTTTATTTCGTTTGGATTTTCTTTGGCCTCAACCTTGATATTGACTTTTACTTTTGCTTCTGGAGAAAATTGTTCGTGTATTAATTTTTTAATATCATCTTCTGCTCGTTTTTTAATATGCATTGCAGGAGTAGTAATTAATAAATCTACTGTAACTTCATCTCCAAAAATGAGGACGTTTTTTACAGCACCACTTTCAACCATATTTTTTCCTTCGCCAGCAATAGTAATGGTTTCTAATGCTTTAAGGATTTCTTTTCTGTCTAATTTCATTTTATGAAGAAAATTTCAGTTATGTTTATTTAAACTGATTTTAGATTACAAAGATATAAAGAAGTTTAGGAGTTTAAAAGTTTAAGTGTTTAAAGTTTTAATAGACAATTGATAAAGTTTTGTTAGTGTATTATGTAATTGTGTGTGAATTTTATAGAATTTAAAAAATAATTACAAATCAACTTCAGGCGTCCAAAAGACTTTTTGAAAATCAACAATTTGATTATCTTCTACAACAATACCTTCGCTTTCTAGCAACTGCTGCATTAAATTGGTTCCGTCAAAATGGTGTTTGCCAGTAAGTAGCCCTTTTCTGTTTACTACTCTATGCGCAGGAACATCTTCAAGAGAGTGTGCTGCATTCATTGCCCAACCTACCATTCTAGCAGAACGACCCGTTCCTAAAGCTTTGGCAATGGCGCCATATGATGTTACTTTCCCGTAAGGAATTTGACGAGCAACGGTATAAACGCGCTCAAAAAAATTATCACTATCGGGTTTTTTAGTTTCCAAAAAAAATTAAAGAAATTATTCAGATTAATAATAATATTTCAAAACATTTATTAAAGTCATCAAAGCTACAATACCTGTTATTGTACCTATAATTTGATTCATGTTCTTGAAGAAAAAATCGGTTTTGCTTTCTATTTTTTTGAAAAAACTTATGTAATAATAAAAAACCAAATAAGACCCAAAAACAACTCCTATCAAAAACAACAAAATAGAGAATTTATCAAAAAGAAATAAATTATAAGATGCCAATGTTATGGTAACAAAAACATAATACGGAATTGGGAAAAAATTTAAAGCAGAAAGTAACATTCCTAAGAAAAAACGACTGGTTTTACTTCTCATTTTTACCTCATCTTGTTTGATTTTGGGTTGTTTGGCAAAAACCAAAAAATAAACAGTTAAGGATATAAAAATGCCCAATCCAACTTCTCTCAATAAAACAACAACATCTGGTCTTGAATCTAAAAATCTTGCGAAAAATACCGCTGCCAATGTTTGAAAAACAATAATAAGTAATGCTCCAAAAACAAAAAGTTTGGCTCGTTCTCGTCCTTCTTTTATACTCACTTTTGCAGAAGTCATATTAAGCAAACCTGGAATTGCAATTGCAACCAAGCCTGATAAAAACCCTGTTAATAGCGGAATAATGAAGTTCAATTTATTGTTTCTGTATTTGAAAATTATTTAATTACTTAATTTTAAACCGAATATACGTAATTGCTTTGTTAATTTCCAAATATTGCTTTTCGTAAAAGGTCTGAATTCGAGTTACTTCTTCCGGACTTCCTTCGTTTACATATACATTATGATTGGCATATAATACCTCATGACCTTCGCCGTGAAGCAACCCTAATGTATAACCGTGCATAAATTCTGAATCGGTTTTTAAATTCATCACTCCATCTGTTTTTAAAATTTTTTTATACAATTTTAAAAATTCAGAATTGGTCATTCTATGCTTGGTTCGTTTGTATTTTATTTGTGGATCTGGAAAAGTAATCCAAATTTCATCAACTTCGTTTTCGGCAAAAATATAATCAATAAGTTCTATTTGTGTTCTTATAAATGCTACATTATTCAATCCATCATCAACAGCAGTTTTTGCTCCGCGCCAAAAACGAGCACCTTTTATGTCAATACCAATAAAATTTTTATTCGGATATTGGGCAGCTAATCCTACTGAATATTCTCCTTTTCCACATCCTAATTCCAAAACTAATGGATTGTTGTTTTTAAAGAATTCTGAATTCCATTTTCCTTTAAGAGGAAAATCTCCAGAGACAACTTCTTCTCTACTCGGCTGAAAAACATTTCCAAAAGTCTCGTTTTCCTTAAATCTTTTTAACTTATTTTTACTTCCCACGATAAAATTTAATATTTTGGTAAAATTAAGGAATAAAACAGCACCACTTATAAAGTTTTTATAATGTTTAAGTAACCTTAACAATATACTACTATTCGTTATTTGCATAAACATTGTATTTTGAAGAAAAGAAAAGTAGAAGTTGTGGTTATTTCTGATGTACATTTGGGTACTTTTGGATGTCATGCAAAAGAATTATTACATTATTTATCTTCTATAAAACCCAAAATATTAATTCTAAATGGTGATATATTAGACATTTGGCAATTTAGAAAATCCTATTTCCCAGCATCTCATTTAAAAGTAATCAAGAAAATTATTTCTCTAAGTTCAAAAGGAACAAAAGTGTATTATTTGACAGGAAATCATGACGAACTTTTGAGAAAATTTACTGATTTGCATATGGGAAATTTAAGTTTACTAAATAAATTAGTTCTTGATTTAGATGGTAAAAAGGCATGGGTTTTTCATGGTGATATTTTTGATGCTTCTATAAATCATGCAAAATGGCTAGCAAAACTTGGTGGTTGGGGTTATGATTTTTTGATTTTATTAAATCGGTATCTAAATTGGATTTTAATAACTTTAAACAAGGAACCTTATTCTTTATCAAAAAAAATTAAAGACAATGTGAAATCTGCTGTGAAATTTATTACTAATTTTGAAAATATTTGTACCGATTTGGCCATTGAAAAAAAATATGATTATGTAATATGCGGTCATATTCATGAGCCTAAAATTCAAACATTCGAAAACGAAAAAGGAAAAACAACGTACTTAAATTCTGGTGATTGGATTGAAAATTTAACCTCTTTAGAATATAATAATAAAAAATGGAAACTGTATAAACATTCTCCAACTGAAATTGAACTTGAAGAAGAATTATATTTTGAACACGAAAATAGTTTGGCAGAACAGTTTATGTCTATAATCCATAAATAATAACATGAGCAAAAATATATTAGTTGCACCATTAAATTGGGGTTTGGGTCACGCAACACGTTGTATTCCTATCATAAAAAACTTAGAGATAAATGGCTTTACGCCTATCCTTGCAAGTGATGGAAGTGCTTTGGATTTATTGACTAAAGAATTTCCGCATCTCAAAACATTAGTATTACCTTCTTATAATATTGAATATGCAAAAAAAGGTGAAGATTTTAAATGGAAATTGATAAAAAACAGTCCCAAAACGCTAAATGCAATTTTATCTGAAAAAAAATTAACCAAACAATGGGTCACAGAATATAATTTGTCTGGTATCATTTCTGATAATAGATTGGGTGTTCGGTGCAAAAAAATACCTTCTGTTTTTATAACACATCAATTAACGGTTTTATCTGGAAAAACTACTTGGATTTCGAGTAAAATGCATCAACTTTTTATTAAAAAATTTCAAGAATGTTGGATTCCGGATTTTGAGAACAAACCAAATCTAACTGGGAAATTAGGTCATTTAAAAAACACAATTTTAAACCTCAATTATATTGGTCCACTTAGTAGATTCGATAAAATTGAACTCCCAATTATTAAGTATGATTTGATGGTAATTCTTTCAGGTCCAGAACCTCAACGAACTATGCTGGAAGAAAAATTGAAAAATGAAATTCCTCGTTTTGTTGGAAATGTAGTTTTTATAAAAGGCATTCTTGAAAAAGAGCAAAAAAAAGAACAAATAAAAAACATTACCTATTATAACTTTATGACCACCAATGAACTTGAAAAAACGTTCAATGAAAGTCAAATAGTGCTTTGTAGATCAGGCTATACAACGATAATGGATTTGGCAAAGCTTCAGAAAAAAGCTTTTTTTATACCAACACCAGGTCAGTTTGAGCAAGAATATTTAGCCAAAAAATTCAAGAAAGAAGGTCTAATTCCTTTTGCGAAACAAGACAATTTTAGAATTCAAAATCTTATAGAAACAGAAATTTATTCTGGATTCTTAAAAAATGAAAACGAAATAAATTGGAAAAATTTATTTCTGATATTTGATAGTGAATAAATCTTTTATAAATTTCTGCTTTCCAAAAAAAACAGATTAAGAAGTTTTAGTTGCTTTTTGTAAGGTAAAAGAAAATTGTGTTCCTTTTCCAAAAGTACTCTCAACATAAATTCGTTCGTTGTGAGCCTCTATAATGTGTTTTACTATTGACAATCCTAAACCTGAACCACCTTCAGATCTTGCCCCACTTTTATCAACACGGTAAAAGCGCTCAAAAAGCCGAGGTATGTTTTGTTTTTCTATACCTTCTCCATTATCTGTAATATTTAATACAACTTTATTATTGTCAACATCTTCAATTCCTATTTCTGTAGATCCTCCAATTTTGCCATACTTTATAGAATTATCAACCAAATTAGTAATCACTTGATGAATTTTTTCTTGATCGGCTTTTACATAAATAGGCTTGGTATATTTTTTATCAAACAACAATATAATATCTTTTTTAGAGGCTTTCATTTCTAGTAAATCAAAAACAATTTGAATTTCTTCAACAATATCATATTCAGTTAAATCAAGATTTACATCACCAATCTCTAATTTGGTAATCATATCTAAATCTTGCACAATATAGATTAACCTTTCTACGCCTTTTTCTGCGCGTTCTAAATATTTTTTTCTTACGAGTTTGTCTTTCATTGCGCCATCAAGCAAAGTAGAAATGTAACCTTGAACTGTAAAAAGAGGTGTTTTTAATTCATGTGAAACGTTTCCTAGAAATTCTCTTCGATATTCCTCTCGCTCTTTAAGCATTTCTATTTCGAGTTTCTTGTCTGTTGCAAACTTTTTGACTTCTTTTGTTAAAGTAGCCATATCAGTGGTAATAGACTGGTTTCTTAATGTTGACGAATCTAGTATTGATACATCATCATATATTTTTTTTACTCTACGATATATAAAATATTCTACACGGTATTGTAGCACAAAAAATGAAAATATACCTGAGAAAATCGCAAAAATAAATGTAAACCAAAATGAAAATTCAAAAAAAACAAACGAAAGGAAAGTTATCAATCCTGTTGAAAAAAGGGTTAAATAAAACGCTGTAATTACAGCAAATTTGTAAGTTTTTTTTAAATTAACTACCATTTATACTTCGAACTTATAACCAACACCTTTAATAGTTTTGAAAAAATCATCTCCTATTTTTTCTCTCAATTTACGAATATGAACATCTATAGTTCTACCACCAACAACAACTTCATTTCCCCAAACTTTGTCTAGAATTTCTTCTCGTTTAAATACTTTTCCTGGTTTTGAAGCCAATAAATAAAACAATTCAAATTCTTTTCTAGGCAATATTATTTCCTTCTCATCTTTGATGATTTTATATTCTTCACGGTTTATTTCTATTCCTCCCACATTTAGTGTTTCTGAGTTTTTTACTTCATCATCTTTCAACCTTCGCAATAATGCTTTGACTTTACTTACTAATAATTTTGGCTTTATTGGTTTTGTAATATAATCATCTGCGCCAACTTCAAAACCTGCTACTTGCGAATACTCTTCGCTTCTTGCCGTTAGAAAGGTAATAATAACATTGTTTAATTCTGGTATTTTTCTGATATTTTCACAAGCTTCCATTCCATCCATTTCTGGCATCATTACATCCATTATGATAAGATGCGGCAGCTCTTTTTTGGCTTTTAAAATTGCTTCTTTACCGTTTTGGGCAGTGAAAATCTGATATCCTTCTTGACTCAAATTATATCCTACAATTTCTAGAATATCTTGTTCATCATCAACTAACAAAATCTTAATTTCTTTTTTTTTCATAACAGCAAGTTTGATTAATGCGATTGTAAAAGTAAAGATAAAATAATATTCTTTTTCTTATTAACTGTAATTTAATCTCTTAACAATTCGGTAATAATTACAAAACATAATGGTAACTGGCAGGTAATATCAACTTTACATTTGCTTTGTTTCTTTGCATAAAATTAAAACACTCTATAATAATGAAATTTAATTTAATTCTAATACTATTTATTACTTCAATTGCTTTTGCCCAAAACAAAGGTACAGTTTCTGGAGTATTAACCGACAAAGAAGCAAACAATGCCACTTTACCTTTTGCAAATGCAATGATAAAAGGCTCATCTACAGGAACAACAACTGATGAAAATGGAAAATATTCAATTTCTGTTTTGCCAGGAAATTATACTATTGTTTTTAGTTTTATAGGTTATGAAAACGTTGAAGTAAACTTTACAGTTGCTGCAGGAGAAACTATTACAATAAACAAAACATTGGGTTCTGGGAGTTATAAACTTGATGATGTAGTAGTTAAAGCATCAAGTGGAAATCGTGAAAAAGAGAGCGCATTACTATTGGACCAAAAGAAAGCGGTAGAAATCAAACAAAGTATTGGTGCACAAGAAATGGCTCGAAAAGGTGTAAGTAATGTGGAAAGTGGTTTGACAAAAATTACAGGGATTTCAAAAGTTGAATCTCGTGGTTTATTTGTACGAGGATTAGAAGAAAGATATAATAACTTGCTAATAAACGATTTGCAAGCTCCATCAAACAGTCCGTTTAAAAAATTTGTTCCACTAGATTTATTCCCAACTGATATTGTTGGCGTTCTGAATGTATACAAGACTTTCAATCCAAACATTAGTGGAGATTTTGCTGGAGCAACTATCAATATTGAAACATCGCAAGCTAGAAGTAGTGTAACAAAAATTTCTACAGGATTTGGATTTGTTACCAATAATAATGCAGAAGATTTCTTAATGTCTGTAGATGCGAACACTACACAAGGTTTTTTAGGTTTTTTAGCAAAAGATAGAGATTTACCATCTGCTTTTGGAAAAAATCCCGGAAGTGTGAAATTAACTGCAAACGAATCTAAAGAGTACAGCAAACAAAATTCGTGGGATGTTGCAAATACGAGTAGCCCAATTAATTCTAGTTTTAGTTTTTTGCACACTGAAAAATTTAATCTAAAAAACGAAAAAAATATTACTTATATTTTCTCGATTAATGGAGATAACAAATATCAAATTCAAAAAGGTGTTGATCGAATTTTTGGACTTAGTCAAGGAGATTATGAAAATAATCTTTTTACTTCAAAATATAATTATTCGACTTCTTTTTCAGGATTAGCTGGAGTCAAATTCAAAGCAAAAAGATTTGGAATTGCTTTAAACTCCTTTTTTCTAAGGTCAACATCAAGTATAATTCAAGATCAAATAGGCGGGACTGCTTTTTCACCTATTTCCGAAAATCTTATTATTCGTGAAAATAAATTTGAAGAATCAAAATATTGGAACAATCAAGTTTTAGCAAATTATAACCTAACCGAAAACGGAAATCATTCAGTAAAAGGTGGTTTTTCTTTTGCGAAAACAGCATTGATACAACCTGATAGAAAATTTTTGAGAGGTAAAAAAATCAACGACAACCAAACCAGTTTCACATTTGGAGGAAATAATTTAATTCGTCAGTTTTTTGATATTTCTGCAGACCGTTTTTTTTCTGGAATGTTAGAATATAACTTGAAATTTAAAGAAAAAGAGAACGGGAAATCAAATAAAATTGCACTTGGTTACAATATGTCAAGCAACGAGGAAGTGTCGTCTTATCGATTTGTATCTGGGAAACCAATTATCAATTTAGGTCAATTCAATATCGATATCAATAAACCAAATGAACTCATAAATACCAATGTCGATAATGGTTTAGTAGTTTTTGGTGAAGAATCTTTAGGTGACTATAAAACAAAATTGTTTAATAATATAAATTCTGGATATGTAAACGGTTTTTTCAATTTTGGAGAAAAATTAGAAATTAATGGTGGCTTACGTGCTGAACAATCTTTGAGAGAAGTTAAATACAGAACATCTGGAGATGCTTCTACAGATAAATTTCGTAAATCAAAAAAGGATAAGTTGGATATTATGCCGTCTATCAATGTAAAATATAGTTTAAATGAAAAAAACAATATTCGATTTGCTGGATCAAAAACAATAACAAGACCAATTTCAATTGAAATTATGCCAATTAATTATATTAATCCAGATGGAACATCAGAGCAAGGGAATCTATTTCTTAATAATAGTGATAATATAAATTTGGATTTGAAATATGAAATTTTTCCAAATTCAAATGAAATTATAACACTTGGAGTTTTTGGAAAACAAATCACAAATCCTATTGAGCGTATCTTTATATCATCAGCTGGTGGAGGAAATGCAACAACATATCAAAACTCAAAAGAGGCTACTTTGTTTGGTGCTGAACTTGAATTATTATTTCAACTTAAAAGAATTACACCACTATTGAAAAACTTCTCTTGGGGATTCAATACTTCAATAATGAAAACCAAAGTAACTGTAGATTTAGTGAAAAATCCCTTGGAAAACAATGCTACTAGAGCATTACAAGGCGCATCAGATTGGTTAGTGAATTCAGATTTGAAATATGATTTTGAATTCAATAAAGAAATGAAAAATTCAATTTCGATAGTATATGGTGTTTCGGGTGAACGTATTTATTCAGTTGGAACAGCAGGTTTGGATCATATTTATGAGAAACCATTTAGTAAGTTAGATTTTATTTGGACTAGCAAACTTTCAAAAAACATTGACACAAAATTGGCAATTGATAATATTTTGAATCCAGAATTCAAAAGAGTTTTGGGTGCCAAAAGTGAACAAATAATAAACGAGTCAGATTTAACTTTGAAATCTTATAAAAAAGGGACAGGAATTTCTCTTAATATTAGTTACACTTTCTAAAAAGTTAATGTAAAGAAAAAGTTTCTTTCTTAACTTTAAATTCACTTTTCTATAAAACTAAAATAATCTATTAGTAAAGTTTAGTTAACGAAATAGATATTTTGTATCGTTAATTTTGTTAAAACAAATAAAATCTTAATTACAATGAAAAAATTAGCCTTTAGTTTATCAGTTTTAACATTATTATTCACGAGTTGTACATCATCAGATGATGAACAAACACCTCCTCCTGTATTAGGAACTGGCGAATTGGCTGGCGATGCTAGTGTAAGTAAAACTTACATCAAAGGAAATTATACTTTAGACGGTGTGTTTAAAATAAAATCAGGGGTTACCTTAACTTTTGATGCAGGGTCAATTATTACTGCCAACACTGGTGCTGGAAGTGCTTTTGATGCAATTGTAGTAGAAAATGGTGGAAAACTAATTATGAATGGAACTGCTGCAGAGCCTATTGTATGTACACATCTAACCAAAGTTTCAGGATCTTGGGGTGGTTTAATTTTATATGGTAATGCTCCAATTGTTGGTGCTGCAGGTGTTACAACTGCAAATGCCGAAGATGGAATTACACCTTCTACAGGTGGAACATCATATTCTTATGGTGGTACTGATCCTTTACACAATAGCGGTTCATTAAAATATGTAAGAGTAGAATATGCAGGTAAGAAAATTGGAGATGGAAATAGCGAATTAAATGGTTTTTCTTTTTATGCAGTAGGTTCTGGTACAATTCTAGAAAATTTAGTTTCATATAAAGGAAATGATGATGGATTTGAATTTTATGGAGGAACTGTAAGTGCTAAAAACTTAATTTCTTACGGAAACTCTGATGACTCATTTGACTGGCAAGATGGTTGGAGAGGACAAGACAATACCAACTGGTATGCCTATCAAACTGGAACTGGAAACTACGGAATGGAAATTGAATCTAAAAATGTTGATAATGCTTTTTGGCCAGTAGTTTCTGGAATAACTTTAAAAAGAGCAGCAGGAACTTTAACCGAAGATGGCACGCCGCAATACGATGCAATTCAGTTTAAAAGTCGTGGTAATGGATTTTATTCTAATGTAGTAATTTCTGGATATACAAATCCACTTGCAACTGCAGTAAGAATTCAAGATGTTGGAACAAATACTTCACAGGTTAATGCAAACAAAATCAAAATTACAAATATCAAAATAAATGATGGTACTTTACAATATGCAGCAAAAGACGGAACATTTACAGTAACTTTTCCAGCTGATTATTTTGTACTTTCA
>JAYTIV010000178.1:0-19946 GCA_043731625.1 Flavobacterium sp.
TGTGAAGGCAAAACATATCTACTTGATGCAACAGAAGCTGGAACAAATTCTTATAAATGGTTTAAAAACAATGTCGATACAGGAGTTACTACACCAACCTATCTTGTACAAGTTGATTCTGGAACTTATAGAGCCGAAGTAACACTTGGCACATCTACTTGCAAAGCTATTGGAGAAATTACGATAGAATATTCGTCATTACCAATTTTATCAAATACTACTATTGTTCAATGCAAAAACGGAACAAATGGAAAAACTTTTTATAATTTGACAAAAGTAGATAACATTATCAAAAACAATAACAGTACTTTGAGTAATGTATTGTATTACGAAAATTATTCAGATGCCATTAATGAAAATACCTCTCAAGCAATTACAAATCCCACAAATTTTGAAAGTATCCCTAAAAATATATTTGCCAGCGTGAGTAATCCCTATGGTTGTTCGAGCGTTGCAACGGTTACTTTACAAATTTCAAACAATATAGTACCACCTTTTGTTGATATAGAATCTTGTGATTTGGATACAAATATTGATGGATTTTATACTATTACATTAAGTAATTATAATGCTTCTATTTTATTGGGTTTACCTCCTGGATTGGTTGTTGAGTTTTATACTACCTATAATGATGCTCTACTTCAAACCAATGTATTACCAAATATTTATACAAATAGAATTAGAAACGACGAAACACTTTATGCAAAAATCATAAATGGTTCAGATTGTTATGGCATAATAACCATTTATCTTTATATAAATACTTTACAACCCAACGATTTTGGTGATGAAACCATTTATTTATGTGATGGAGATCCAAAGACATTATCAGTGTCAACTAATTACTCATCATATGAATGGAGTAATGGCATTACAAATAGTGCTCAAATACAAGTTACAACTCCTGGAGATTATACTGTAACTGTTTCAGATAGTAATACTTGTAAAGCAACCAAGAAATTTGTGGTTAAAGAATCTGGAAAACCTACAATTACTTCGATAGATATTGATGATTTTCAAGGAAGTAGTAATTCTGTTTTGATACATTATTCTGGCATTGGCACTTATGAATTTTCACTTGACGGCATTACTTTTCAAAGTAGTCCTTTGTTTACAAATGTTTCAGAGGGTAAATATCTTGTTCAAGTAAGAGATCTTTATGAATGTGGTGATGCTTTTGAAACCATATTTGTATTAGATTATCCTAAATTTTTTACTCCAAATAATGATGGGTATAATGACATTTGGGAAATGAATAATAATGATTCTTTGATCGATTCAAAAATAAAAATCTACAATCGCTACGGACAACTCGTTTATGAGTTTTCTGGCGACAAAAGTGGTTGGGATGGAAAATTTAATTCAAGTGACTTACCATCTGAAGATTATTGGTTTGTTTTAACCAAAGCCAATGGAAAAATCACTAAAGGACATTTTGCTTTAAAGAGATAAATTATGCGTTTTTTTTACTAATTTTATCAAATGAAAAAAAATATCTTTTTATATTTTTTGTTATTCTCTTTGACGTGCTTTGCTCAATTTAGCAAGACACATTACATTCCACCATTATCTGGAACTGATGATATTTCGGGTAGTGCACAAGAACAATATTTGTATATTTCTACACCTAATGTAAATCCAGTAAATTTCAAAATAATACAACTTGGCGGAACAATAATTAATGCAACAGTATCCAAAAGTTCACCTTATGTTTATAATGTAGGATTTGGTACTAATACGCAATTAATGATTCAAGAAAATGATGTAAACACTATCAAAACAAACAAAGGATATATTATTGAAGCAGACGACTTGATATATGTATCTGTTAGAATTATTGCAGGAAGTGGGAATCAGTCTGGTGCATTAGTATCAAAAGGGTTGGCTGCCTTGGGGACACAATTTAGAGTTGGTGCACTATTAAACAGTGATCCTAATTTATTATATAGAAACAGACATTATACTTTTGTATCTATATTAGCTACAGAAAATAATACCTTAGTAAGTTTTGATGATGTAAAATTAGGAGTAAAATTACTCAACAATGCTAGTGTAGGAAATTTACCAGCACCAATTGTACTTAATAGTGGTGAAAGTTTTGTTATGGCTGTTGAAGGTCCAGCAGATCCAAATACCGATGGATTATTAACCGAAAACAGAGATGGATTGATAGGTGCTTTAATTTCTTCGGATAAACCAATAGCAGTAAATTGTGGTTCTTTTGCAGGTACAAATGCAGATAATAATTTAGATTTGGGTTTTGATCAAATTGTTTCAGCAGAAAGAACAGGTAAAGAGTATATTTTTATAAAAAGTACAGGGCAAGCACCAGTAGAAAGAGTTTTGTTAGTATCACATACTGATTGTATTGTATATAAAAACGGTGATAATACTTTAGGTTATCCAATACTTGCAGGTCAATATAAAGCATTTGACGGAAATGACTTTGATGCCAATGGTAATCTTTATATACGCTCTACAGAAAAAATATTTGCTTATCAGACTATAGGAGATAATAGTCGTCCCGATTATGCTAATCAAGAATTATTTTTTGTACCGCCGTTAAGTTGTGAAACTCCACATGTTATAAATAATATTCCTTTAATAAACCAAATTGGTACTCGCATCTATTCTATTGCAAGAGTGACTATGATATCTGAAGTTGGTGCAACTTTAAATTTTGAAATTAACGGAATACCCTATTCGTTAGCTAGTTTAAATGCTTTACCTGGAGTTAATGTGACTGGTCCAAATACGGTAAGTACTTTATTGCAAAGCTATAACACATATGTAATAACAGGAATTACTGGAAATTTTGGTGCCTTTTCTTCAGGACAATTATATTTTGCTGCTTATGGCACTGATGGGGCTGCAACATTTGGTGGTTTTTACTCTGGATTTACTTTTGATCCTGAAATAAGTTTTAATTTAATAAATAATGCTCAACCTTATTACATTCCTAATAATATACTTAGTGTAAACACTTTGAGTCCATTTGATACTTTTCAATGGTACTTTAACGGGACTGCAATTTCTGGAGCTACATCAAATAGTTATGTGCCTACTGAACCACCATCTGGTTTTGGACCTGGTTATTATCAAGTAAAAGCTTCTATTGCAGCTTGTAGTACTCAAAAATTTTCAAATAACATCCCTGTAAGTTTGGCTCCATCAAACTTTGATAACGATTTGGCGAATGATAATCTTGATGTTGATTTAGATAATGATGGTATTTTAAATTGTAATGAATCTTTAGGAAATCAAAATGTAGATTTAACTGATTATCCAAATTTAGATATTCAAACTTCGGGTTTAGGAACGCCATCTATAACTCCTTTTATAGGTAATACAAACGGAAATTTTGTTACTACAACAGCCATAGGAAAAGACAATACTGTTTCGTTCAAGAAAACTTTCCCGCAACCAACAAGTGTTTTGTTAGAATATGTTACAAATTCTAATATTTCAGATTTGCTTACATCCAACTCTGAATTTGAATTAAATTCAGATTCTAATAAAACGATTACTGTATTAAATCCTACCAATCAATTACTTATTGATACTAATTATGACGGAATTTACGAAAGTGGAATTACTCAATTTTCATCTTTCGAAATTCGCTTCAGACTAAATAGTACCATTCCATTAGCCGCAGGAACTGGAACTTTTCAATTCAAATCTAATTTAACCAATACTTTATATCTCAAACAAAATAATCTTTCAGATACTTCTAGCAGCAAAGCAACTTTTAAATTAACAACCACTTGTGTACCAAAAGATACTGATGGTGATAGCATAACAGATGATTTAGATTCTGATAGTGACAATGATGGAATTCCTGATACTATCGAAGCTCAAGGTCAAAACAGTGTTGCGTTTTCAAATATCGATATAAATAAAGATGGTTTGGATGATGCCTATAGTCCTGGAATTAATCCTATTGATTCTGATGGAGATACTGTTTTAGATTATATAGATTTAGATTCAGATAATGATGGTATTTATGATTTGACAGAATCAAGAAGCAATGCAATTGACTCAAATTTAAATGGAATTATCGATGGTAGTCCAATTGATTTTGGCACAAACGGACTTTCAAATTCATTAGAAACTACTCCTGATTCTGGAATTTTAAGTTATAACATTGCAGACTCTGACAATGATTCAATAAAAAATTATTTAGAATTAGACAGTGATAATGATACTTGTTTTGATGTTATTGAAGCAGGATTTACAGATGCCAATAATGATCATTTAATTGGTAATTCTCCCGTTTTAGTAAATGCAAATGGCGTGGTAACCAATGCTACAAACGGATATACACCTCCTATAATAAATTCAATTATCGGGATTCCAAATTATATTATCCCTGCACCTATAACTATTAATACACAACCAATAGCTATAGCTGCATGTGAATTAAAAAACACTACAATAACAATTACAACTTCTTTTGTTGATAGTTATCAATGGCAACTATTTTCAGGAGGAATTTGGACAAATATTACTAATAATACTACCTATTCTGGCAGCGATTCAAATACGCTGACAATTTCAAATTTGTCAAACGCAATGAATGGATTTAGATATAGAGTACAACTTCAAAAAAACGGTAATTCTTGTGGATTAATCTCAGATGAAGCAATATTAACAGTATATGTATTACCAAATTTAAATGTTGTTACACTTGTGCAATGTGATGATGATACTGATGGAATCTCCACTTTCAATTTAAGACAAAAAGAGAATGTGATTTCGATAAATTATTTCAATGAGACTTTCACCTATTTTACTTCTGCCATTGCAGCCGAAATGGACGATTTTTCTTCTATGATACAAAATCCATTAACCTATACAACATCTTCAAGATTAATTTGGGTTCGTGTCGTAAATGAAAATTCATGTAATAAGGTTGTTCAACTTGATTTAATTGTTTCTTCCACTCAATTACCATCAACATTTCAAAGAAGTTTTTCAACTTGTGATGACTATATAGACTCAATAAATGATAATCGAGATGGTATATCGTTATTTGATTTTAGTTCAGTTTCATCTGATATTGCTGCATTATTAACATCTCCAAATTATACTATAAAATATTTTAAAAATCAAAATGATGCATTAGAAGAATTAGATCAATTTGGTAATTCATTAGAAATAACAAATATTTCAAGTTATAGAAATACAGGTTATCCAAATTCACAGCAAATTTGGGTTCGTGTAGATAGTTTGATTGACAATTCATGTTTTGGCCTTGGTCCATATGTTACTTTAACTGTAGAAACTTTTCCAAGGGCAAATCCAATAAATAGCACGAGTATTATTCGAAAATGTGATGATGATCAAGATGGTATATTCGCTTTTTATACTGGAGCTATTGAACCATTAATTTTAAACGGACAAACAAATGTTACAGTAAGTTATAGAGACCAAAACGGAAATGTTTTACCTAGTCCGTTGCCTAATCCATTAATAGTAAATAATTCTATAACTATTACAGCAAGAGTGACAAATAATTTGACTCAAGCTGTAAATGGACCTTGTTATGAAGAAACAACATTTCAGTTTATTGTAGATGATTTACCTGAAGCATTTCCAATATCATCTAGTTTGCTGAATTTTTGTGATGATGAAGTTTTTACACTAAATCAAGATGGTAAAATTAGTTTTGACACCTCAACATTTGAACAAACTATTCTTGGTGGACAAACAGGAATGACCGTTAAATATTTTGATCATTTTGGAGTTGCATTGCCTAGTCCTTTGCCAAATCCTTTCACAACTTCATCACAAATAGTTTCTGTAAAAGTTGAAAACGCTATAAATACAAGTTGTATTGCAACACAAATTATTCCGTTTATTGTAAATCCGGTTCCTAATATTAGTTTAACTGATTATAAACTGGTTTGTAATAATTTACCAACTTTTTCTATTACTATCAATGGAGGTATAAATGATGGTTCACCATCTAGTAATTATTTGTATAAATGGTTCAAAAACGGCTATCCTATTTCAGGACCTGGAGCTACAAGTTATACGCTTTCAGTAAACTCAGCAGGAATTTATAAAGTAGAAGTTACTAATAGTTTTGGTTGTACTAGAACCAGAACTATCGAAGTGGTTGAATCTGATATTGCTACAATTACAGACATTAAAATTGTTGATTTAACAGATATAAATTCTGTAGAGGTAATTGCTACAGGAATTGGTGATTATGAATATAGTTTAGATGGTGATTACGGTTATCAAGATTCCAATATTTTCAACAATGTAACTATGGGAATTCATACTGTATATATAAAAGACATCAACAAATGTGGTGTCGTAACACAAGAAATTTCCGTACTAGGTACGCCAAAATTCTTCACTCCAAATGGTGATGGTTATAATGATTATTGGAATATGAAAGGTTCAAACGAAAATTTCTATCCAAATGCAGTAATTTCAATATTTGACAAACAAGGAAAATTGGTTCATCAAATAAATCCTAATAATCCTAGTTGGGACGGAAAACTAAATGGAGAAGATTTGCCATCTGATGATTACTGGTATATTGCCAAATTTGATGAAAAAAGAAGTGCCAAAGGACATTTTACTTTAAAAAGATAAATTGAAAAGTAATATTATTAAACAAAAAAACCATCAATTTTCATTGATGGTTTTTTTAATATATTTCAGAAAATGAAATTTAGATTTTATATCTTTTTCTATCTGTTTCTGTCAAGTAAATTTTTCTTAAACGAATAGATTTTGGAGTTACCTCAACATATTCATCTTTTTGAATGTACTCTAACGCTTCCTCTAATGAGAAAATAATTGGAGGAATAATCCTTGCTTTTTCATCATTTCCAGAAGAACGAACATTTGATTGTTTTTTCTCTTTAGTTACATTCACACACATATCATCGCCACGAGAGTTTTCTCCAATTACCTGACCTTCATAGATTTCAGCATTAGGCTCAACAAAGAATTTACCACGATCTTGCAATTTATCAATAGAATAAGGAATAGCTTTTCCTTTTTCCATAGAAATCAATGAACCTTTGTTACGTCCAGAAATTTCACCTTTGTAAGGCTCATATCCTATAAAACGATGTGCCATAATTGCTTCACCAGCAGTAGCAGTAAGCAATTGATTACGCAATCCAATAATACCACGAGATGGAATATTGAATTTCACAATCATACGTTCACCTTTAGTTTCCATAGAAAGCATTTCGCCTTTACGAAGAGTAACAAATTCTACCGCTCTTCCAGAAAGACTTTCAGGTAAATCGATTGTTAATTCCTCGATTGGCTCACATTTTTTACCATCAATTTCTTTGATGATAACTTGAGGTTGACCAATTTGAAGCTCATAACCTTCCCTTCTCATCGTTTCAATAAGAACAGATAAGTGCAATACACCACGACCGAATACCATAAATTTATCAGCAGAATCAGTTTCACCCAATTTCATAGCTAAGTTTTTCTCCAGTTCTTTTGTCAAACGGTCTCTAATATGTCGAGAAGTAACAAATTTTCCTTCTTTACCAAAAAACGGAGAGTCATTAATAGTAAACAACATACTCATTGTTGGCTCATCTATAGCAATTGTTTGCAATGCTTCAGGATTTTCAAAATCTGCAATGGTATCACCAATTTCAAATCCTTCCACTCCAACAATGGCACAAATATCACCAGCAATTACTTCTTGAACTTTCTTACGACCAAGTCCTTCAAAAGTATGTAATTCTTTAATTCTTGATTTCATTATAGTACCATCTCTTTTTACTAAAGCAATTGGCATATTTTCTTTTAAAACGCCTCTTTCAAGACGACCTATAGCAATACGACCTGTAAAAGCTGAGAAATCTAAAGAAGTAATCAACATTTGTGGAGTTCCTTCAGAAACTTTTGGAGCTGGAACATTCTCGATAACCATATCCAATAATGCTTCTACATTATCAGTTACGTTTTCCCAATGGTCAGACATCCAGTTATTTTTAGCAGAACCATAAACTGTTGGAAAATCCAACTGCCATTCTTCGGCACCCAATTCAAACATTAAATCGAAAACTTTTTCGTGAACTTCTTCAGGTGTACAGTTTTCTTTATCTACTTTATTGATAACTACGCAAGGTTTTAGACCTAAATCTAACGCTTTTTGTAATACAAAACGAGTTTGTGGCATTGGCCCTTCAAAAGCATCTACCAATAGACAAACACCATCAGCCATATTAAGTACTCGCTCTACTTCACCACCAAAATCGGCGTGACCAGGAGTATCAATAATGTTGATTTTTGTACCTTTATAAACTACAGAAACGTTTTTAGAAGTAATGGTAATTCCTCTTTCACGCTCTAAGTCATTGTTGTCAAGAATTAAGTCACCAGTATTTTCGTTATCACGAAAAAGTTGACAGTGATACATAATTTTATCAACCAAAGTAGTTTTTCCGTGATCGACGTGGGCAATAATTGCAATGTTTCTTATAGATTCCATCTGTAAATTTTAATGGGTGCAAAGGTACACTTTATTTTAATATAAAGAATTTTTAATTTACACTTTACTATTTGTTAACTTTTAGAATGTTTTTTTTAAGTTAATTTAAATAAGTTTGCTACTATTTATAGTAATTACTAATATTTTTTTATATTTGATTAATGAAAAATAAATCGAATAAAATAACATTAATTTTTTTAGCTTTTTTTTTACTATTAGCTATAGGAAGCTATTATTTTTTGAATAAAATTCCTTTTACTTCATATCAAAATTTTTTATATTTTAGTTTTATAAAAGACATTGGTTTTATAATAATATCTGGTATTTTCTTTAAATTTATTTTAAGAAAAAACGACATTCGAAACAATCGAATTTTTCAGAAACTTCAAAATACCAATACCGAAATTAAAGAATCTAATGAGCGTTATGACATAGTTGCAAAAGCAACAAGTGACACTATATGGGATTGGAAAATAAAAGAAGATACTCTTATCTGGAATAAAGGTATTCAAGGAATATTTGGTTATAATAGTGAAGATGTTGGCAAAACTTCAAAATGGTGGTTTGATAGGATACATCCTGAAGACAGTATAAAAATGTCTATAAAACTTTATTCATTTATTGAACAAAAATCAGATAAGTGGCAAGATGAATACCGTTTTAAATGCGCTGATGGAACTTATAAATATGTATTAGACAGAGGCTTTCTAGTTAAAGACGATGAAGGTAATGCAATTAGAATGATTGGAGCAATTCAAGATGTTACCAAACAAAAAGAAGAAGAACAACGATTAAAGTTATTAGAAACTGTTATTACACAAACCAAAGATGCTGTTATTATTACAGAATCTGAAAAAACAAGTACAGCTATTCCAAAAATAGTATATGTAAATCCAGCATTTTCTGAAATGACTGGTTTTAACACAAATGAAGTTATTGGAAAAACTCCCGTAGTATTTATGGGTAAAAAAACAATAAAAAACGATATTGTCAATTTATCAAAAGCATTAAGAACAAAAACAGAATTTCAATTTGAAACTCTAAATCATAAAAAAACAGGCGAAGATTATTGGGTAAATATTACCATGATTCCTATTACAAATCAAGAAGGTGAACACTCACACTGGATTTCTATACAAAGAGAAATAACAGAAGAGAAACGTCAAGAGAAAGAAAAAGAACAATTAATTCGTGAATTGACACAAAACAACAAAGACTTAAAACAATTCTCTTATATTACTTCACATAATCTTAGAGCTCCTTTATCCAATTTGACAGGATTATTGAATCTAATAGAAGATATTCCTGTTGAAAGTCCAGAATTAAAAGAAATTTTAAATGGCTTTTCCACTTCGACCCATTTACTAAACGAAACAATAAATGATTTGGTAAAAGTTGTAATTATCAAAGACAATCCATCTATCGACAAAGAAGAAGTTCTTATTAAAGATGTTTTTGAAAGTGTTTTTAATCAATTAAGCTATCTTATAAGCCTGTACAAACCTATATTGAAAATTGAACTTGAAAAAGTGACGATTATGAATATAAATAAGGCTTACTTAGAAAGTATTTTATTAAATTTGTTCACCAATGCTATCAAATATCGTTCACCAAAAAGAACCTTACGCGTTTTTGTATCCTCAAAAGAAGTTGGCGATG
The DNA here is from genome assembly GCA_043731625.1 of Flavobacterium sp. Taxonomy (GTDB): domain Bacteria; phylum Bacteroidota; class Bacteroidia; order Flavobacteriales; family Flavobacteriaceae; genus Flavobacterium. The sequence goes on from JAYTIV010000178.1 coordinate 10,145, forward strand.
AAATTATTCTAGTTTTCAAAGACAATGGTATTGGTATTGATTTAGAAAGAAATCGTGACAAAATTTTCGGACTTTATCAACGTTTTCATAATTATCCTGACAGCAAAGGTTTGGGATTATACCTAGTCAAATCGCAAGTAGAATCTATGAATGGAAAAATTGAAGTAGAAAGTGAAGTAGATAAAGGCACAACATTTACAATAACATTCAAAAAATAATAAAATGCTGGATTTAGTATTATGCGTCGATGACGACCCAATTACACTTATGTTATGTAAAATGGTGATTAAAAAAGCGGGTTTTGCAACTGAAATAATAACAGCACAAAATGGTGAAGAAGCTATTAATTATTTCGACGAATTAAATCTTAATAATTTAGGCTCAACAATATCTAGATATCCACAATTGGTTTTTCTAGATTTAAACATGCCTGTTATGGGTGGTTGGGAATTTCTAGATCATTATTTGAAAAACAATTATGACTCGATATTCAAAGAATGTAAAATCATTGTATTGTCTTCAACCATTGATCCTTATGACATTCAAAAAGCAAAAACATATCCTATGGTTCTAGATTTTATTTCAAAACCAATCACAAAAGAAATATTAGAAGAATTAGAAACAGCCTTAAAATAAAAAAACTCTCCAAATGGAGAGTTTTTTTGTATATCTAGTAATTTGTAGGTATTACAATTTTGCAACGTGCTTAGTCAATTTTGATTTTAAGTTAGAAGCTTTGTTATCGTGAATAACATTTTTCTTAGCTAATTTATCAATCATAGAAATAACAGCAGACAACTTAGATGAAGCATCATTTTTGTCAGTAGCTAATCTTAATGCTTTAATTGCATTACGAGTAGTTTTATGTTGGTAACGGTTTAAAACTCTTCTTTTTTCGTTACTTCTAATTCTTTTTAAAGCGGACTTATGATTTGCCATTTTTCTTTTCTAATTTATTTTATTATAGTTCAAACTGAACTTTTTGTAGCCCGTAGGGGAATCGAACCCCTCTTACCAGGATGAAAACCTGGCGTCCTAACCGATAGACGAACGGGCCATCTTTTTGATTGCGGTTGCAAAAATACAACTATTTTTTATTTTCGCAATAGGCAATATAAACTTTTTTCACTTTTTTTTAATATGCTTTCGCAAACAGCACTCTACCAGCGGATTTGCCTCCAGAAAAAATACAAATTCCTTCTTCTTTTTTTCTATCTAGTGGAATACAACGTATAGTTGCCTTTGTTAAATCCTTAATTTTCTCTTCGGTTTCCGGAGTTCCATCCCAATGTGCAGCAATAAAACCTGTTTTGTTTTCTAATACCTCTTTAAATTCTTCAAACGAGTTTACTTCTGTAATATGATTTTCTCTATACAACAAGGCTTTATTAAACAAATCACTTTGTATTTTTTCCAGCAAATCATTAATATAGGCTACAACACCATCTTTAGAAATAATTTCTTTGGTTAAAGTATCACGACGAGCTATTTCAAAAGTTTCGTTTTCTAAATCTTTAGGTCCTACTGCAATTCGAACAGGAACCCCTTTTAATTCCCATTCTGCAAATTTGAATCCTGGTTTTTGAGTAGTTCTATTATCAAATTTAACCGAAATCTTTAGTTTTTTGAATTGAGAAACTAGATCATTTACAACAACTGAAATTTTTTCTAATTCTTCATCTGTTTTAAAAATTGGAACTATCACTACTTGAATCGGCGCTAAATTTGGAGGTAATACTAACCCATTATCATCAGAATGTGTCATTACCAATGCTCCCATTAATCTAGTTGAAACACCCCATGATGTTCCCCAGACATATTCTTGCTTACCTTCTTGATTAGCAAACTTTACATCAAATGCTTTCGCGAAATTTTGTCCTAAAAAATGTGAAGTTCCCGCTTGTAGTGCTTTCCCATCTTGCATCAAAGCTTCTATACAATAGGTTTCTTCTGCGCCAGCAAAACGCTCTGTTTCTGTTTTTAAACCTTTGATAACTGGAATTGCCATAAAATTCTCGGCAAAATCAGCATAAACATGCATCATTTTTTCAGATTCTTCTATTGCCTCAGCTTTTGTTGCATGAGCAGTATGACCTTCTTGCCATAAAAATTCAGCTGTTCTTAAAAATAGTCTTGTACGCATTTCCCATCGCACTACATTTGCCCATTGGTTGATCAATAAAGGCAAATCTCTATAGGATTGCACCCAACCTTTATAAGTACTCCAAATAATAGCTTCACTTGTTGGTCTTACAATTAATTCTTCTTCTAATTTTGCATTTGGATCTACCATTAATTTTCCAGGTTTGTCTGGATCATTTTTCAAACGATAATGTGTCACAATAGCACATTCTTTTGCAAAACCTTCAGCATTTTTCTCTTCGGCTTCAAACATACTTTTTGGCACAAACAAAGGAAAATAGGCATTGCTATGTCCTGTTTCTTTGAACATTCTATCTAACTCTGCTTGCATTTTCTCCCAAATTGCATACCCGTATGGTTTGATCACCATACAGCCTCTAACCCCAGAGTTTTCGGCAAGATCTGCCTTGACAACTAGCTCGTTATACCATTTTGAATAATCTTCAGATCGTGTAGTAAGGTTCTTGCTCATAATGAATAGTTTGGCACAAATATTGTTTAACTTATTTTAACTAAATAGTTCCGCAAAACTAACTATTTTTGTATTGTCCAACAATAAAAAAGCTATTGATATGAAAACTAATTATTTTTCTGAACAAAAAATCACTATTTATTCTCTAATAGGAATAGTAGGATTGTTTGTAACTTCTTGTGGATCTTACCAAAGCACCTCTTATTATGATAATGATGGTGTGTATGGAACAAACAATAAACAACAGAATACAACGCAAACAAATCCTCAGAATAACCAATACAAAGATTATTTTGGTTCGCTACAAGAAGATAATAAAGAACCTGAAGTTTTTACTGATGTAGAAAATTACAGTTCAAAATATGATGGTGTTGAGCAAAATCAAACACAATCTGACCAAAACAACTATACCTCTTGGGGAAGCAATGCAAACACTACAGTTGTAGTTTATGATAATTTTGGTTGGAATAATTACTGGAATTGGAATATGGGTTGGGGTTGGAATTCTTGGTATGGGCCAAGTTGGGGATGGAATTCTTGGTATAATCCATACAATTGGAATGGCTGGTATGGCAACTCCTGGTATGGTAACGCATGGTGTGGTGATTATTGGTATGGCAATAATTATTATAGCGGAAATTATTATGGCAATCACCACTATGGTAATGGCAGAAGAGATTCAAACACTAATTATACCTATAACGGAGGAAGAAGCAATTATTCAAATAACAATGGAGTAAGACGAAATTATAATGCTGGAACAAGAAACAATACTACAAGAACAGGCAACTCTCCTATTCGTAATTATAATAATGTTACTCCAAGAAACAATACTATAAGAAATCAATCTCCTATTATAAGAAACAATCAAAGTACGACTCCTAGAAACAATACTCCTATTAGAGTCTATACACCATCAAACAATAATAACAACAATAATACTCCTAGGTATAACAATAATTCAACACCTAGAAACAATAACAATAGTAGCTATACTCCTTCTTCTAGTTCGTCAAGTTCATCTTCTAATTCAAATAGCGGAAGTGGAAATGGTGGAGGAAGAACTTCTGGTGGAGGAAGACGATAAAACAAATTATGAATTATAAATCATCTATGTTATACCTAAAAGTAGAGACATAGATGATTTTTTCAAAAAAATGAAAAATGAAAAGATATTTAACCGTTTTAATAATAGGATTTTCGTTTAATGCTGTTCAAGCACAAGGAGTTAACGAAGCATTGCTTTATGCTCAAGATAATATGAACGGAACTTCTCGTTTTAGTGCCATGAGTGGTGCTTTTGGAGCTGTTGGTGGTGATTTTTCGTCAATAAATATTAATCCTGCTGGATCTGCAATTTTTGCAAACAATCAAGTTGGTTTTACTTTGAGTAATTTTAATATTAAAAACAAATCAGATTATTTCGGAACAAAATTCAACGAAAACAGTAATACTTTCAGTCTCAATCAAGCTGGTGGTATTTTGGTTTTTAAAGATGCAAACCCAAAAAGCAATTGGAAAAAGTTTACATTAGCTGTAGATTATGAAAACACGAATGATTTTGATAATGCTCAGTTTTCTTTTGGAACAAACCCTAATAATTCTGCAACTAATTATTTTGCTAGTGTTGCTAATTCTATTAATGTTCCTTCAGATGTTTTAGAAAATTATTATTATGAAGAGCTTACACTTAGAGAGCAAACATCCTATCTTGGATATCAAGGATATTTAATAAATCCTAATCAACCTGGCGGATATTCTGCCAATGTAAGTCCTGGTGATTTTTATCAAGAAAGTTATATTGAAACAGCCGGTAATAATGGCAAAGTAGCATTTAATGCTGCAGCCGAATATAAAGAACATTTTTATTTTGGTTTAAATCTGAATTCTCACTTTACAGATTATAGAAGAATTACAAGTTTTTACGAGGAAAATGATAACAGTACTACCAATGGTGTAAAAGAATTTTATTTTGACAGAGATTTACATACCTACGGAAATGGATTCTCTTTTCAATTTGGTGCCATTGCCAAAATAAATAAATCGTTACGTGTCGGATTGTCTTATGATTCACCTACTTGGTATACTTTTACCGACGAACTATTGCAAACTGTTTCAAGTGCTGGCTATAATTATGGAAATCCTCCTAATCCTAGTTTGAGTAATGCCAATCCAGATTCAAACATATTAATTGTTTACGAACCCTACAAAATAAAAACACCTTCAAAATTCACCGGAAGTATGGCTTATGTTTTTGGAAAAAAAGGACTTCTAAGTATTGATTATAGCATAAAAGATTATAGCACGACCAAATTCAGCCCTTATGATTCTTATTTTAGACCTATAAACGAAAATATGAATACCAATTTAACCACAGCTGGTGAATTGCGAATTGGTGGTGAATACAAAATCAAAAAATGGAGTTTACGTGGTGGTTTTAGAAACGAGCAAAGCCCATATAAAAACAATACAACAATAGGAGATTTGACAGGTTTTTCTGGAGGTTTTGGTTACAATTTCGGGAATACAAAACTAGATTTATCTTATGCGCATACACAAAGAAAAACCCAACAAGGATTTTTTGACCAAGGATTTACTGATGGTGCAAAAATTACTAATGAAAATAACAACTTTAGTATGACCTTGTTGTTTGAGTTATAAGTTTTTTATAAAATAAAATTTTAAAAAGCCATTTCAAATTTTGATTTGGCTTTTTTTAAAAAAATCGCTCCATTTCTGAAGCGATTTTCTTTTTTAAAATTATAAATATTCATTATCGTTTTATCACTCGCAATGTTTTTACATTTTCACCTTGAGTAACAATAATATTGTAAACTCCAGCAGGAAACTGATTGCCAATTTCTTGTGTACTAATTTCTGTTGCTAGTATTTCTTGAGTATCTATCAAACGTCCTATCATATCATAGGTTTTTACAGTTACTTTTTCATCACTTGAAGTATTTATCTCTAGATTAAAAGCACTTGCAAAAGGATTTGGATACGCTTTTACTTCAAAGATTGTGAAATCATTTTCTGTTGCTCTTGTCGTTGGATTATTTCCAGTTCTAACAGAACAAATGGCACCATAAATTGGGTTACCAAAATTATTTACTTGCCATGTATTGGCTATTGGATAACTATAACGGATTTGAACTCTTATAAAATAATCTTGATTTGGTATTGGCTGATATAAACCTAACGAATTTGCAGCTGTGTTTAACATCGCTAAACTAAAATTATTACTATTTCGTTCTATGTTCCCAACAACTGTACCAAAAGCAAAAGCAGGATCGGTACTCACTTCAAAACGGTATCCGTTTGTAGTATAACCTACTTCTGCTGGTTGATTACAGTATAACTGAGCACTATAGCTATTTAGAATACTACCGCAACCAGCTTGTGTAGTTGTAGGCGCTGAAATTCCTGCGGTTGGTGGTGCTGCACTCGTTACTGTACACGTATTACCATATTGCCAAACGCTATCTATTTGCAATGTAGTTACACGAATATAATAAGTTGTATTGTAAGTTATTGGGAAAATTGCGTTAAACGCTTGTAAATTAAATTGGTTGGTTGTAGTTGTTATCTCTCCTAAAAAATTAGAACCTGCACTACCAAATGGCGCTCCACTTCTTACTTCAAATCTATAAGATGTTGCACCACTTACTTGCTGACTATAAATAGAATGATACATAGATTGCAATGTCGTACCACAAGTTAACGGAACACTAACAATACCGATTATTGGAACTTTAAAAACAATTGCAAATCGTGTCGAATTATCTGCATCGCCACCACTAACAAAAGTTAATGGGTTATTTCGGATATCGTGATAAGTTACATTTGCACCTTGGGTTTGTCGTAACCAAAACAACTGTTGTGTTTGAAACAAACCATCTAATTTTTCTACTCTAATAGTGTACGTTCCTGACGGACAAGAAAATCCAATAGGCACAACATCACTAGTATTAAAAGTTGCATCTAGTTTTCTACCTTGAATTGCCAATCTAGGACAAGCAGTTGTAGAATTTATAATCGTATAAATTTCTAATCGAGAACTTAATTCTGGTGCACCATAAAAAGTAGTATTGAGTTCTGAATCATACATTTTATCATAGGTGTTTACAGAACCTGCAATAGTACCATTGGTGGTAGTTGCTGCTGGCATATATCCTACTAAGGTTTCGCTATATTTTCCAGAAAAATCTAATGCTGAACCAGCTTGCAAACTAAGCCAAAACCTATTTTTTACAAGTGGGGTTATAGTAGCTGTGCCATTGAGTCTATAAAATTGTTCTTGGTCTATTTGTGATTGACCCATTGCAGCACCTGGACTCACACGCATACTTTCTGTAAAAGCTGCTGTTGCTCCAGCTACAACTGCTTTGGTAAAAAAACCTTGACATGTTGCTATTTTACCTGTTGGTCTGTTGGAGTTGTCTTGAGAATAATTGGGTTCGTTGGTTCTACCGGTACCAATACCACCTACTAGATTATACAAAACAAAATCATTTGCTGTGTAGTTGTATATAGCATCACCAGTAGTACCAGAAGACGGACCAGTATTGTGTGTCCACATTGCAATAGTGCCACTCAAGTTGGCTCTATTGGTAGCATTTGTTAAAAATGTATCTGCATCTAGTGTTGACGGATAGGGATTGCCTATTAAAACAGGTGTAAATTTTTCATTATTGCAAGGCTCTGTACCTCCTGTTAGAGCACCAGTAAACGGTGTATAGGCTTTCCCAAAAACGGGTAATGTATAATCGCCGCTATGTGGTTCTCCAGTAAACGCAGTATACCAATATTGTTTAGTTCCTCATTCACCAACATATCTAAAAGATTGTGGCCCTCTAACAATATAGCCTCTACCCACAGGATCCATAGTATTTGTGCCAGGATCTGGAACAATAATCCAAGCACCTCTGTCATAATAAGGTGCATAATAACTAATTGGGGTTGCAGCAGAATCAAAATATTGGTATTTGTCATAACGTGGGCCATCGTAAGAAATTTGATTACCATTAGCATCAAAATTTTGGTAATCTAAAATATTAAAACTAGGGTCAACAAGTTTATTCAATATTTGCCCAGATACTGGAGAGCAGAAATAGGTATAATCAAACTTATCAATTTTTCTGGTTCGCCTTTTTATCGTAATTGATGAATTTGGAGTAGCAACTCCTTTATTGTACAATTGTGCATTATCCTCAAAAATCAACTGCCCTGTTTTGGCTACTGTAAATTGTTTGGCAATGGTAAGAATAGCATTTTCGGTAAAGGTGACTTTTGCTTTTGGTAGTACTTCTAACTCTTGCGCATAAAAGTTTTGACTGGTGGTATAGTTTGCTGCAAATACTACTTTGCTTGCCAATGTGGGCTCGCCTTGGCTCCAAGTGGCGCCATCCCAAATCGTGGTTATTTTTTGCGCTTGTGTTTCGGTTTGTAGCGTTTGTTGCTGGGTTTCTTGCGCTTGCAGTGGTTTAAAACCAATAAATAAATAAAGCAACTAATTTTTAAGATAAACAAGTTTTTCATGTTAATGTTTTTAATGATTAGTATTATAGTTTAATTTTTGATTAGTTTGACAGTAACGCTTTCGGTAGCTGTTTTTAAGGTTATTAAATAAAGTCCTGTACTATAGGTTGAAGTATTTAGGGTATATTGGTTTTTGCCTGTAAATCCAGTACTCGTTTCTGAACTCATAAGTTGCCCTAAGCTATTGGTAATACCAATCGATATGCTTTCATTATTTGCTAACTCATACTCAAGAATACCTATACTAGTAACAGGGTTTGGATAGATTTGAACTTCATTTAAAATAGAAAATTTTATAGTCCCCAACGTACAAGTAAGTCCTATAGAGGTTATCACGTTTTTATTGACTAGCGTACCATCACCCAATTGCCCGTAATTATTTAATCCCCAACTATATAATGTGCCTACACCATCAATTGCGACAGTGTGAAACAAACCTACGTGCACTTTGAGCCATGTTGTGTTGTTACCAGCAGGTGTAGGCACTGATTTATAGATAAAAGTACCATCACCCAATTGTCCAGCAAAAAAATTTGCTCCCCAACCATATAGCATCCCATTATTTTTGATACCAAAAGTATGTCCGCTAGTAGCGATGCTATTCCAATCGGTATCTGTCCCTACTTGTGTTGGGGTGTTAACTTCTACTATCGAGCCATTGCCTATATTTCCTTCATTATTAGTACCCATAGCCCAAAGGCTACCATCGGTTTTTATCATCTTGCTACTACAACAACCACCCACCTCTATTTTTGCCCAATCGGCAGTATTATTACCTGTTTGGGTTGGGATGGTAATGATATCAGATTCACTCGGTGGCCCTATTGCTAACGATCCAGCTTTGTTCAAACCCCAACCCCAAAGCGTATGATTGGTTTTTATGCCAAGTATTTGGTTACTACCACTTCTTACATTTATCCATGTATCAGTACCAATTTGGATAGGTATATAATAGGGATTAGTATTTCCAACACCTAAATGGCCATAATAATTATCGCCCCAACCCCAAAGAGTACCATTGCTTTTTATAGCATATGTTCGTGTGCCTGGTGATATTTTTACCCAATCGGTGTCGGTACCAATATGGGTTGGAGTTGAATTATAAATACCACTACCGTGATTACCATCACCTATTTGTCCTGCATAATTATTGCCCCAACACCATAACGAGCCGTCTGTTTTAAGTGCCATACTATTATCGGCAAAAGCATCTATCGTTGCCCAGTTGGTGTCTGTACCAATTTTGGTAGGTACATTTTTATTTACTGTGGTACCATCACCTAGTTGCCCTTTGTCATTGAGTCCCCAAGCCCAAAGTGTGCCATCGCTTCTAATAGCTAGTGTATGGTAGGTTCCCGCAGCTACTTCTCTCCAACATTGTGCAAACACATGTTGCGAGAGTATAAAAAATAGTAAAAAAGTCATTGTTTTTTGTTTCATTTTTTTTAATTTAAAAGTTATTAATTTTGGTTTTTGGTTTTGTTTCATAGGCGGTTTTTTTGGGTTAGTACTAATAAAAATATTTTTTGTATTGATTAGTGTTTGTTTTTTGATGATTTTTTATGATTTTTTATGATTTTTTTTGTCATTTCGACGAAGGAGACTCGAGCGATAGCGAACTGATGAAATAAATCACATAATGTGAGCAAC
>JAYTIV010000179.1:0-3073 GCA_043731625.1 Flavobacterium sp.
CGTATTATGGGTAAAGCTTCTTTTGCAGAATTAAAAGATTCTGAAGGAAGAATTCAGGTTTATATTTCAAGAGATGATATTTCTGATGATGATGAAAAAACCATGTACAATGTAGTTTTCAAAAAATTACTAGATATTGGTGATTTTATTGGCGTTAGAGGTACTGTTTTTAAAACTCAAGTGGGAGAAATTTCTGTTCATGTATATGGATTGACCGTTTTAGCAAAAGCTTTAAAACCGCTTCCAATAGTAAAAATTGATGCTGACGGAAAAGCCCATGATGCTTTTTCTGATCCAGAACAAAGATATCGTCGTCGCTATGTTGATTTAACCGTAAATGACCATGTTAAGGAAACTTTTGTAAAAAGAACGAAATTGTTTAATGCCATGCGTAGTTTTTTTAACGAAAAAGGCTATCTAGAAGTAGAAACTCCTGTTTTGCAACCTATTCCTGGTGGTGCAGCAGCAAGACCTTTTATTACGCATCATAATTCGTTAGATATTCCTTTGTATATGCGAATTGCAAATGAATTGTATCTAAAAAGATTAATTGTTGGTGGTTTTGATGGTGTATATGAATTTTCTAAAAATTTCCGTAATGAAGGAATGGATAGAACTCACAACCCAGAATTTACCGCAATGGAAATATATGTAGCCTACAAAGACTACAATTGGATGATGAAATTTACCGAAAATCTTCTGGAACATTGTGCGATTTCTGTAAACGGAACTTCAGAAGCTACTTTTGGTGCACATCAAATTAATTTCAAAGCACCATATGCAAGAGTCACAATGACAGATGCTATCAAAAACTTTACTGGTTTTGATATTTCTGGAAAAAGTGAAGCAGAACTTTTTGAAGCTGCTAGATCAATGGGAATTGATGTTGATAAAACAATGGGGAAAGGAAAATTGATTGATGAAATTTTTGGTGCTAAATGTGAAGGAAATTATATTCAGCCTACATTTATAATAGATTATCCCAAAGAAATGTCTCCACTTTGTAAACAACATAGAGACAATCCTGAATTGACCGAACGATTTGAATTGATGGTTTGTGGTAAAGAAGTAGCCAATGCCTATTCTGAATTGAATGACCCAATAGATCAAAGAGAGCGATTTGAAGATCAATTAAAACTAGCAGAAAAAGGTGATGATGAAGCAACTGAATTTATTGACGAAGATTTTCTTCGCGCATTAGAATATGGCATGCCTCCAACTTCTGGATTAGGAATTGGTATGGATAGATTAATGATGTTTTTGACCAACAATGCTTCTATTCAAGAAGTTCTTTTGTTCCCACAAATGCGACCTGAGAAAAAACACATTCAAATAGAATTGACTGATGAAGAAAAAATCATACTTAATCTATTGAAAGAAAATAACAATGCAATGGATTTAGGAATGCTTAAAGTAAAATCTGATTTAAGCGGCAAAAAATGGGACTCCGCAATGAAAGGACTTTCAAAAAATGCATTACTAAAAGTAACTGTAGATGGCGAAATAAAAACCGTTATTTTATCATAAAAAAAGGAACTCAATTGAGTTCCTTTTTTTATAAATTTTGCTCACCATTAAACTTTTTTGAATTATCAAAGTCTTACCTTCATAACTTAAAAATTAAGAAAATGAAAAAATTGTTTTTATTATTTGCATTAGCAATAGGAATATCATCTTTCGCTCAAGATGGAAAAAGACCAGAAAGAGAAAAACTTTCATTAGAACAAAGAAATGAATTACATCTAAAAAAATTAATTTTAGAATTGAATTTGACGGAATCACAACAAAAGGAAATGTCAAAAATTATTGCAGAACAATCTGTAAAAATGGAAAAAGTTAGAGCTGAACGTAAAAACAATAAAGAAAAAGGCATACAACCTTCGGCAGAAGAACGATTTGAAAATCAAAAAAAACGATTAGATGAAGAAATTGCAACCAAACAAAAAGTACGTAAAATTTTAAATCCTGATCAATTTGAAAAATGGGAAAAAATGAGAGAACATAATAAGGAAAAAAGAGGAGAAAAAATGCAAAAAAGACATCCGAAAAACGAAAAATCAAAAGAATAATTAAATAAATTTTTAATTGTATCAAAATTTAATTAGATTTGACACTGTAAAATTTTAATATTTAATAAAAATGAAAAATTTAATTATTGTATTTTCTTTGTTTTTTGCTTTAGGAGTTAGTGCTCAAGATAGAAAAACTGCTACAGCTACTACATCTGCTGTGAAAGCAAATCCTTCAAAAGAAGAAATTGCTAAAACAAATTTAGCAAACCTTGTTTCTTTTGTAACTGTTGACAATGAAAAACACCACATGTTATATGATCTTTTTGTGACAAAAAACAAAATGTTAAATTCAGATGGAGCTCCTTCTACTGAAAAAAAAGCTGAAGTTGCTAGAATTATTGAAGCAAAATTAGAAGCTACATTAGATGGTCCTACTTTTACAAAAGTAAAAGCGAATACTACTTTATTTAATAGTTTAGTAAACTAAAAATATTCATATAAGAAAAAAAAAGCCCAATAATGTTGGGCTTTTTTTTATTTACATTAGTTATGGTTTTATAAAGTTTTAGAAACCTTTTCTATTGCTTTTATAGTATAATCTAAATCTTCATAAGTTAATGCATCAGTTATAAACCAAGTTTCATATGCTGATGGAGCTATATAAATACCCTCTTGTAATAAACCGTGAAAGAATTTTTTGAAAGTTTCATTATCTCCTTTTGCAGCACTTTGAAAATCGACTACTGGATTTTCATCAAAATGTACAGAAATCATTGACCCTACTCTATTTATAGTAAATATAATTTTGTTTTCAGTCAGAGCTTCTCTAATACCTTTTTCTAAATAAGCTGTTTTTTCTTCAAGTCGAGTAAAAATAGATGCATCTTCATTTAAAGCTTTAAGCATTGCCAAACCAGCTGCCATAGCCAAAGGATTTCCAGAAAGTGTACCTGCTTGATATACTTTACCTAAAGGCGCCAAATGATTCATAATTTCTTCGCGAGCAGCAAATGCACCAACTGGTAATCCACCACCTATTACTTTCCCGAAAGTTATAATAT
>JAYTIV010000180.1:0-3069 GCA_043731625.1 Flavobacterium sp.
CTTTCATTGATAGCCGTTTTCATAAAGTTGGTTACAGAAACTCCTGGAATTTCTACCGGATATTGAAACGATAAGAAAACACCTTTGTGTGCTCTTTCTTCTGGTGCCAATTCAGAAATATCTTCGCCTTCTAATAGTATTTCGCCTTCGGTTACAGTATAATTTTCGTTTCCTGCAACTATAGAGGCTAAAGTGCTTTTTCCAGCACCATTTGGTCCCATTATGGCGTGGATTTCTCCTGCTTTTATTTCAAGGCTGATTCCTTTTAATATTTCTTTATCTTCTATCGAAGCGTGTAAGTTTTTTATTTGTAACATTTGTTTCTTGGTTTATTCGTAATGTCCTTTTAATGACAAAATATCTAATATTTCAATTGTATTTTCTTCTGTAACTTTGTAAATTATTCTATGTTCTTGATTAATTCTTCTTGACCATTTTCCTGAAAGTTGGTGTTTCAATTGTTCTGGTTTTCCAATTCCTTCAAAAGGATGCAACTGAATATCATCAATCAAAGCAGTTATTTTATTCATAATTGCTTTATTACCAGATTTTTTCCAAAATTCTCTATCTTTTTGAGCCTTTTCTGAAAAGATTACTTCCACAAATCTTCTAGTTTTATTTTTACTCCTTTACCATCTTTTATACTTTGTTCTGCATCCAAAATTTCTTTAACAAATTCTGGATTGTATGGTTTTTCTTCTTCAATAATTTCAAAACCAAGTGATTTTGCTAGTGATTTTAACACTGGAAAATCTTTTTTCTTAACGTTTTTTAAAATTAATTCCATTACAATTGTATTTTATATTGTTTCCCAAATTTATAAAAAATTATCCCACACTTCCTTCGAGAGAAATTTCCAATAATTTCTGTGCTTCAACAGCAAACTCCATTGGTAATTTATTCAATACATCTTTGCTAAAACCATTTACTATTAAAGCAATTGCTTTTTCAGTTGGAATACCACGTTGGTTGCAATAGAAAACTTGATCTTCTCCAATTTTTGAAGTTGTTGCTTCGTGCTCAATTATGGCAGATGAATTTTTACTTTCGATATAAGGAAATGTATGTGCGCCACAATTGTTACCCATTAACAATGAGTCACATTGCGAGAAGTTACGTGCATTGTCTGCATTGGCGCTTATGCGAACCAAACCGCGATAACTATTTTGAGATTTTCCTGCTGAAATTCCTTTTGAAATAATGGTTGATTTGGTGTTTTTTCCCAAATGAATCATTTTTGTTCCCGTATCTGCTTGTTGAAAGTTGTTTGTTACGGCTATTGAATAAAATTCTCCTATCGATTTATCGCCTTTCAAAATAACCGAAGGATATTTCCAAGTTATTGCAGAACCTGTTTCTACTTGCGTCCAAGAGATTTTGGCGTTTTTCTCGCAAATTCCTCTTTTGGTAACAAAATTAAAAACACCTCCAATACCTTCTTTATTTCCTGGATACCAGTTTTGCACAGTTGAATATTTGATTTCGGCATTGTCCAAAGCAATTAATTCAACAACTGCTGCGTGCAATTGATTTTCATCACGACTTGGTGCTGTACATCCTTCTAGATAAGACACATAACTACCTTCGTCAGCGATAAGAAGTGTTCTCTCGAATTGACCTGTTCCTGCTTGATTGATTCTAAAATAGGTTGATAATTCCATCGGACAACGAACTCCTTTTGGGATATAACAGAAACTTCCATCAGAAAAAACAGCCGAATTTAAAGCTGCATAAAAATTATCTCTTTGCGGCACAACAGTTCCTAAATATTTCTGAACAAGTTCTGGATATTCTCTAATGGCTTCTGATATTGGACAAAAAATAATTCCTTTTTCGGATAATGTTTTCTTGAAAGTGGTTGCCACCGAAACTGAATCTACAACAATATCCATTGCGACATTGTTCATCATTTTTTGCTCATCGATTGAGATTCCCAACTTCTTGTACATGGCTAGAAGTTCTGGATCTACATCATCTAATGTTTTGTTTGGATCAACTTGTTTTGGAGCAGAGTAATAGGATATTGCTTGAAAATCTGGTTTCTCATAATGCACATTTGCCCAATCTGGCTCTACCATTTCTTGCCAAGCTCGAAAAGCTTCGATGCGCCAATCGGTCATCCATTTTGGTTCTTCTTTTTTTAAAGAAATAGCACGAACAATATCTTCATTTAAACCAATAGGGAATGTGTCAGATTCAATATCAGTATAAAAACCATATTCGTATTCTTTATTTTCAAGTTCGATTTTTAAATCGTCTTCGGTGTATTTTGACATATATTTTTTTAGTCTTAAATTTTTAAATCAAAATCATAAAGTCGCTTATAAGTCTTTCAACTTAATGACTTTCGATATTTGACTATAGTGAGAATGATTCTCCACAACCACAAGTTCTTGATGCATTCGGATTATTAAATACAAATCCTTTTCCGTTTAGTCCTCCCGAAAACTCCAATATTGTTCCTGCCAAATACAAGAATGATTTTTTTTCGACGGCAATTTTAACATTATTAACTTCAAAAACTTTGTCTGTTTCTCCTATTTCTTTGTCGAATTTTAATTCATAAGATAATCCTGAACAACCTCCAGATTTTACACCTACTCTAACAAAATCTTTTGTTGCATCAAAACCATCGTCTTTCATCATATCGACGATTTTTTTACTTGCTGTATCTGATACTTGTATCATATCTTTTTTTGTGTTATTTTTATAGTGTTTTGAAATTTGTATACCATCATCAGTTTAGAAATTGATGCTTTTTTTAATACTTATTTCAAACCTTATTTTGAATTTGTCTAAATAAAGGACAAAGTTACTACAAATATCTATTTTTTCAACAACCATTTACATTTTTATAACTAATGTTGGGATAGAAAAAATTGATTTTAACACAATTCTAAGCATCCTAATTAGTAAATTGCAACGATTTTTAATTCTAAATTACAATGAAATTATACCCTATTGAAGCTGGAAATTTCAAATTGGATGGTGGAGCTATGTTTGGCGTTGTGCCAAAAACCATTTGGAACAGAACCAATCCTGCAGACGAAAATAATATGATTGATATTG
>JAYTIV010000181.1:0-7594 GCA_043731625.1 Flavobacterium sp.
CAAGAATCAAGAACCAAGAACCAAGAATATATAATGTGTTTTTATAGATGTCTTTGGTTTTATACTTCATGAATTGTTGCTTTGGCAGCCATTTTTTAGGACAACCAAGCCATATTAATGAGCGACAAACAATTTTGGTACTTCTTAGTTAACGGGCAATTGGACAAGTGGACAGGAGCTTATGCCAATTTTTACACCTATGGGACACATTTAGGTGACGCTATGTCAAAGACAATCCAAGCTTCAAGATTAGTTAAGTTATCCAATGTTAGTGTGGTTGAGACAATAAGACTTGACAACGTTGACGAAAAGTTTGAACTCCCGGATAAATCAAGAAGACTAAACAAATCTGTTTACTACAAAGAAGGTCTTAATAGTTATGATCTGGAAAATTAGGAAACTTAATTCATTTCTCCTTCCGGCATATTAAAGTCCGTAGTTGATGGTGAATATGATTATGACCTGATAAAAGAAAAATTTGTAGCATACGGAAGGAATGAAGAGGGAGTATTTGAATTTATGTTAATCGTTGGGAAGGAGCGGTTACTTGAAACGATTGTAAAGACCATTGATTTCTTACCAAGCGTAGACGGGTTTTGGCTTTACGTTTGGAGCCATTGGGACGATGCGAAAACAGAACTTTGGATTGCAAAATATTTTTCGGACAAGGAGATGGTTGTTCGGTTTGTAAAAGAAAATAAAGCATCCACCCTTGAGAATGGCTTTATTGACTGTGTCGTTCATTCATTAACCGGACAGACCAATTTGACTCTAGAGGACCACAAGAAAATTTAATTACACACGAATGACAAAGACCTATTCAATAACTTCGTAAAAAAGATAATGAACTTAGGATTTGAGCAGACAAATGATTTCTATAATCTTGAGTTTGGTTATCATCATTGGCACTATAGACCAGTTGACAGCATGGACAGGAACGATTTTATAAAACACTTGAGACAAGAAAGTTTTGAACTTATTGATGAGTGGGAGTAAAAAAAATAGCTGGCAACAGTGTGATAATGCCAGCTTGGGGTAACGTATTGGTGTCAAGTATAGTTTTCTTAATTTCGTTCGGCCTCTTGGGACAAAGATGTGCTTCGCAAACCCAAGTAGTTATAAACATCGATCGTTATCAAACATTTTATGACAGCACATTGGAAAACGTTGGTTTTAGCAATATTTTTTTGTGCTTCGACTTCTTGTCGCTTTCAAACTGAATTTGATTCTGAAAAATGGCAACAAGAGTTGGATGGAACATATCCATACAGATTTCAAATGGTGGATGACATTCTGACAAAGGGCTTTCTGAATGGAAAAGGTGAGTCAGAAGTAGGAATAATACTCGGGGAACCCAATTTTGTTGACAGTGTAAACGAAGACGTAAAAGAGCTCGGTTACCAAATACAAGTTGCGTACGGTTGGGATATTGACGCAAAATATAATTCGAATCTCATTTTGACTTTTAATGTTAAAACAAAAAAAGTTATTAAATTTGAATACAAAGCTTCGGAAGACAGAAGAACTTGGTTAGAAAAACTTACTTCAAATAAATACTAGAGCCCCTAACCAAGTCTTTTCACAAAAAATTGCAGAAAAGGAGAATATTCGAAATGATATTTCATTGACTTGTTATAAAAAGTTGGGGGGGGGGATTTGATATTATTTACAATTCTTTTGTTTCCTTCTTTTTAATATTTGAAGTGCAAGTACGGGTGGAAGGCGTTTCGGTTTTTTTTGTATGAGTTCTCATTTCAAATAATATTTTTCCAGTTCATGTATTAATAATTATTTTACTTTGTTTCGTTTCAGCATTTAAACAGTGGAATTTATCGTTGGAAAAACATTCGCTCATCCCATGATTGTATTCAATAAAATTAGTGTTTATGATTTAAAAGTTTTTCGGAGTATGCAAGAAGAACAGAAGAAATAAGAAACACAACATGTATGATGACTTGCCACATTACATGTTCTGATTCATAGCTCTTAATATTTATGAATGTTATCAGAAGATGAATACCTGAAACTCCAACGAGTGAACCAGCGAGTTTAACCTTCAGTGTTCCTGCATCTATTTTTTGTAACCACTCGGGTTTGTCTTCGTGTTTGTCAATATCCAGACGGCTTACAAATGTTGAGTAACCCCCGATGATAACCATGATAAGCAGGTTGGCTACCATAGTAATGTCAACCAATGTAAGTATGCCAAGCATTAATGCGGTTTCGGTAAGTTCATTGATGGTTTTGCAAAGGTGTATGAGTTCTATGATGTATTTATAGGCATATAATATTCCGCCTACGATAAGGCCTGCATAGAGTGGTGCTTGCAACCAACGACTTGCGAAAATTATTTTTTCAAATACGGATTCTATTTTATTTCTCATGATTGTTGTTTTTTAATTTTTAAATATCCATGTATTAAGAAAAATGTGGTGATGAGGAAAATTGCTATTATGAAATACTCCAATTGATGAATTAATTGGGGAAAACTATTTCCAAGAAAATAACCGATTGGAATAAGTGTCCAAACCCACAGGAAAGCTCCGGCAATATTGTATAGTTTGAATTTTAAAAAGTTCATATCAATAGTGCCTGCTAAAATTGGAACGAATGTTCTAACAACAGGCAAGAAACGACCAGCTATTATTGATACTCCTCCATATTTCTCGTAATATAATTTTGTAGTTGCAAGGTGGCGTTTTTTGAAGAAGAAAGAATTTTCTTTTGCAAATAATTTTTTACCGAAATATTTTCCAGATACATATCCGACTAAGTTTCCTAATATAGCCGCACCTGTCACTGAAAAAAGTAAAAGAAAAATATTTATATCAAGGTCGTTGGTTCCGCACAATATGCCGGCAGTAAATAAAAGTGTGTCTCCTGGAAAAAAGAATCCAAAAATAAATCCAGTTTCAATAAATATGATTATCAGCAATAATATTAAGCCGCCGTAATGTATTAGTTTTTGGGAGTCAAGCAACAAGCTAAAAAAATCTGAAATGTTTTCCATGTTTTAATTGAGTTGATGTGAAGGTATACTGTTTTGTTCTGCTCTTTTGATTTTTACTATCAACAGGGTTTCTAGGTATAATGAAATCAAAAACACTGATGCAATGGCAACAGAAAATTCTATAGCACAAATTATAATGACTTCTATTGTCGTGTATAGTATGTTTCTTTTATTGCGTAGCATATTTATTTTTAAATATTAATGATGCAGCAATGCTTGTGAGCAGAATGCTTATGACAGCAACCAGAGCATATTCAATGGGTATTTTGTAAACTTCGGAAAATACCATTTTTAATCCGATGAAAATTAAAATAAATGATAGTCCGATGTGGAGAAAGCGAAATATGTTTATCATGCCTGCAAGTGCAAAATAGAGCGACCTTAATCCGAGTATAGCAAATACGTTGGAAGTAAAAACAATAAATGTGTCGGTAGTTATTGCAAGTATGGCAGGTATTGAATCAACTGCAAAAATCAAATCGGTTGTTTCTACAAACACCAAAACAATAAAAAGTGGTGTCGCAGCCAATATGCCATTTTGGATTCTTACAAAGAATTTATCACCGTCATAATCATTTGTTACAGGTAGCAAATATTTTACCAACCGTATGACAGGGTTTTTGTCGGGTTCAATTATTTTAATTTTCTGAAATAACAATTTTATTCCTGAAATAATAATTATTGCACCGAACACATAGATAATCCAGTGAAATTTAGCGATGAGTGCCACGCCTGCGAAAATGAAAATTATTCTCATGACAAGCGCACCTAATATTCCCCAAATCAAAACTTTGTGCTGGTATTGGATCGGCACTTGAAAGTAAGAGAAGATTAATATAAATACGAATAAATTATCCACGCTTAGCGATAATTCAATAATATAACCAGTAAGAAATGTTATTGCAATTTCGGGACCCTTCCAGAAATAAACCAAAACACTGAACAGCATGGCAAGACCAACCCAAACCGCTGTCCACGCAAGCGATTCTTTAAATGATACTGCATGAGTTTTCCGATGGAAAATACCCAAGTCAATTGCAAGAATCAACAAAACGAAGAGGATGAAAGCAATCCAGAAATAAAGTTCTGTTGTCATTTGTTGTATG
Source organism: Flavobacterium sp. (assembly GCA_043731625.1). GTDB lineage: Bacteria > Bacteroidota > Bacteroidia > Flavobacteriales > Flavobacteriaceae > Flavobacterium. The sequence continues at coordinate 4,117 of JAYTIV010000181.1, forward strand.
GCGTTGTTTGCAAAATAATTTTAGTAGATAATTTTATCAGTATAGAAATTATTTATTTCGACACTGATTTTTATTTTGTTAATTGAGTTGGATTTATTAATTTAATTTGTCTTTTTAGCGATAGCACAACTTTTAATTAGCGAGCTCAAAAGTTTCTCTTCAGGCACTCACTCATGAATCGTATCCGGGAATTACCAATCATAGATGACACACCATATTTCCTTTTATATGTGAATTATCAAGGCGAAAGTAAATTTCGTTTCTGATAGATTCGATGTAAAAACAGACAAACTTGTTTCCTTTATCGTAAATAAGATTCTTTGGCTCCTCTTTGGAGGTATGGGCAATTGTTTGAAATTCTATTTTCATAAATTTAATTTTAAAGCATATTACTTTTCAATTTAAGTCGAAATTCCAGTTCTTCTTCCGTGCCTCATTATTTGTATTCAATATTTATATGAGTAATTTTAGGAATAAATAAGCGTTCGTTATTAACCTGAATATTAAACTGTTCGTTTGTTTAAAGCACATCGTCCAGCTGCCGGAAATTTACGATAAACTGTTTGCGTAGATATTCTTATTCTTAGTCGCTTGATAATTTCTTTTTCATTGTATTTCTTTTTGATTTATCATTCCACAATATTTGCATACGGTTGCAATTTCTTTAATAACCTCTGCGCAGTAGCTGCATTTTTTTGTTATTCCTTTTGCTACTACGGATGGAAGAAAAAGAATTGCAATTACCAGGAGCGGAACCGTTGCGCATAAGAAAAACCATAATATCTGACTGCGCCCTTTTTGCTTTGCAAAGGCAGCTCCTACTATACCGGCAACAACAATCAGAATGACGTATCGAATCATAGGGAATTTTTATTTTGCAAATGATTTATTTTTTCTTTAGATCATCTACTCCAATAAATGGTATTGCACCACTACCCGTAACCTGTGGCAGAATTCCGTTCCATTTATCAATCGCTTTGAGATTCGCCTCTATTTTTCTGAGCTCAATGAGGTCTGGTGATATATTCATTTTTTGTAATCGCAATGCCTCTGCCTCTGCTGTTGCTGCTGCAATTGTTTGTTCGGCCTCAATCTTAATTCTGTCCAGGTCTCGCTTTGCTTTTAAAGCATGTTGTTCTGCCGTTTGCTTTGCTTCAATGGCATCCATAAATACTTTTGAAAAACTGAATGTGACAATTGAAACCGCATCAACAGCAATGTTTGATGCCATGAGTTTTTCGCTGAGTGCTTCTTTCATAGCTGTGCTTACAGAAGGTCGCTTAGTTATAAGTTCTTCTGCCGAATACTTTGCCGATACAGCTTTGGTTACTTCTTGTATTGCTGGGTCAATAATCCGTTCTTTGAATTCTATCCCTATGGTTTGATAGACAACATTTGCCTTGTCGGGCATAATGTGATAGTTGAGTGCCACCGATAGGGTCACATCCTGTAAATCGGATGATGCTGATGATGCATCGGTTTGCGCTTTCTGAACCCTTACATCCATTAAAACAACTTGTTGCATTACAGGTATTTTGAAATGTAGTCCCTCATTCAAAACCTTATCCTGGACAGCACCAAAATTTAAGACAATACCTCTTTGACCCGCACCAATTTGAACCCACGGTTTGAATAGCAGTAGGACAATGAACATGACTGCAACAATAAATAGTGTCCTCCATGGCCCTTTCTTCAAGGCTTTCCGAATTGAATCTTCTGCATTACTTATATCTTGTATGTCCATTGTGTTTGGCTTTAATATTATTTGATTTTATTTTTGTTTTATTTATTGTTTTCAATTAATATGCTGCTTAAATATTGTATTTAATTGGCTACTCAGTGAAACTGACTTTGCCCGAAGAGATGTCGTAAAATGCCCCTACAATTTTCACACTACCGTTATTTACAAGGTCACTTAATACTGAACTTTCTTTTAGAATATCTGTGATGGTCATTCTGACATTGTTCTTTGCCGTTTCGTCTAGCATGATATCTGGATTTGATTTGTCGCCTGTTATTGCAGGTTTTATTTGATTAACAAGTTGCGTCAGGTTTCCTAATTCTGCATTGTCAACAGCACCTTTAACAGCACCGCATTTGTTGTGTCCCATCACCACAATAAGTTTTGTTCCTTTTATTTTGGTTGCAAATTCCATACTTCCTAGAATATTCGGGTCTTCTACATTACCTGCAACTCGGGCAACAAAAATATTTCCAATGCCTTGGTCAAAAATAATTTCTGGTGGAATTCGTGAATCAAGACAAGAAAGAATTAAGGAGTGTGGATGCTGGTCAGATTTTGTAAGCTCAATCTGCTCGTGGTAATTGATGTTTGTCAACTTTCCTCCAACAAATCGCTGATTTCCGTTTTTGAGTTCTGCTAGCGCCTCGGCAGGTGTGTTAATCGAAACTTCTTTATTTGCTGATGTTTGATTTTCTGCATGAGCAGTTTCGGTTTTATTTTGTCCACAAGAGGCACTGAGTATGCTTATGCAGAGCGTTGCTGTAATAATTTTGACAATTTTCATTTTAGTTTATTTCCGGCAAATATAGTAATAATATTGTAAAAGATAGTATTACTATCAAATAAATAATAATTACTTTTACAACGATTCAAAATTCACATAAAATCACAATATCTATGGAATTATCATTAAAAATTAAAATGAATGAAAAACTCTTTCTTCGCAACCCGGAAGAAACAGAGTTGGGAAGGGAAATTATACTGCACAGTATTGTTCTAATTCATAAAACGGGGTTTGAATCTTTCACTTTTAAAAAACTTGCTGAAAAAATTGGAACTACTGAAGCAGGCATTTACCGTTACTTTGAAAATAAGCATCGTTTACTTGTTTACATTGTTTCGTGGTATTGGAGTTGGCTTGAATACAAGGTGATGGTTCATACCAACAATATCCAAGCACCCGAAGTAAAACTTAAATTAATAATTCAGATACTTTCTACACAGGTTAAAGATGATGTGCAAACGAAACATATTGATGAACAGCTGTTGCATGAAATTGTTAGGATGGAAGGAGCAAAGGCGTATCTGACAAGACATGTAACCGCTGACAATAAACTGCAATTATTTAAACCTTACAAAGACCTTTGCGCAAGCATTGCAGCAATTATTCTCGAATGTAATCCGATGTATAAATATCCCCGTTCATTGTCAAGCACTATAATAGAGATGGCACATTCTCAAAATTTCTTTATGAGAAACCTCCCTTCTTTAACTGATTTTGGAAGAATTAAGGATGATAAAAAAGTAATCGGGTTTTTAGAAGATTTGGTTTTTGCATCCTTGTTTCCTGTGAAGCGGAAATGATGAGATGCAGCCATGAATAAAATAGCACAAAAATTATTTTCAATGAAATCGAAATAAAACTTGTCATTGGAGTTGCTGCTGCTAAAAACGGTCCTGCTGCCTCTGGCCAAAATAAAATGTGAAGAAACTTTGCGTTGGGTTTTTATGGAT
>JAYTIV010000182.1:0-3041 GCA_043731625.1 Flavobacterium sp.
TTACAAAAAAAACCAATAATAGAAATTAAATAAAATAAATGTTGAAAAGAGACGAATACTTATCAATAATTGAGGAAATTAGAAATACTGATAAAAAATCAATTGATGAATTTATTGAAAAAATTCTTGAACCAATTATTAAAGAAAATGACAATTTTATCGAAATCCTTTATAAAGACGTTTATTATTTGATAAAAGATATTGATAAAATAGGAGATAATGATTTATTAATTGAAAACGGTGATTTAGTAATTGAAAATAGTGAAATAAAATTAACGGGGTATCAATCAAGGTTACACAACTTATCAATTTGGCTACATATGGAAATTTCTAAAAAATTTATGGATAAAAATCCATTAACATTTGTAGAAAATATGGATAACTTTGAAGAAAATTTTCTAAATAAACCAAATTACACATTAGAGTATAAAACCAAACTAGATAAAATAAAGAGTAGCTTAAAAAAAGAGCGAAAATTGAATTTAGGCGAAAAAGAAAATTTTTGGAATAAAATTCTTGACATAGATAATCTCGAGTTAAAACCCAATTTTGCAGGTATTGGATTAAACTTAAATGAAATAATTAACAAATTTAGAAAATAAAAACAATATGAACATAGAAAGATTTGCCGAAGAAGATTTCAACGAATTTATTGAAGAACTAATTAATAACAAAAGACTAAATAATTCCTCTGAAGAAGGAATTGCTAAATTAGTTATAGATAAAGGATTTGATTCTATATCAACAAAACAGAAGTTTGTGTTTGAAAAAGCAATAAGCCATTATATTTATGACGATTGTAAAAGATGTGGAAATGATATTCCGTGGAGTGAAATGTCTGCTGCCGAAGACAATGGCGGAGTATGTAGTTGGTGTCAACAATTAGGAAGAAACGATAAAGATTAAAAAAATAACTTAATGAAATGGCTAAAAACTAAACTTCCCAAAGCCAAAACACAAAAAAGTGTAGGGAAAAATTAAAATTATGAGAAAAATTATTTTTGGCTTGATTGCCACAGTTTCAATTTCAAATTTGTCATTTGGACAAGCAACATTAGAAAACACTTACAATTCTAGTGACATAAATTACGACCAAACAAATGCTTTTAAAACCGATGCTGGATTAAATTATTTTACAGTAGAAGGAACAAATATTTTAAAAATTTATAATAGTTCTCACACATTATCAAATACAATAACAATTCCAATTGATAGTGGTTTTGAAATAAATGGAATTTATGGTGCATCTGATAAATTGTTTAATACTGATGCTTTAATGGAGTTTCTGGTCTTTACTGAAATGACAAATCCACCAAGCACATCGTTTGCAACATATAAACTTACTCTTATTAATCAAAACGGAACGGTGTTACAACAATTAGGAGATCGTGGAGATGCACAAATTATAAAAGGTACTTCTGGAAACTATAAATTAATTACGATTAAAAACAGAAGTGATTATAATCCTGCAACAATTAATAGCGTTTTTGATGTTTATTCTTTACCTGGAACTACTCTTGGAACAGTATTGGTAAACAAAAATGCAAGTTCTTTTTTTGGTTTTCCTAATCCAACAGAAAATAAAATTGCTATTACAAATAATTTAGAAAATGGACAAAATGGAAATTTAGAAGTTTTTGACATCAACGGAAAAAAAGTAATGCAAAAAACTGTAGTTGGAGAAAACGCAGAAATTAATCTTGACGTAACCGAATTAAGTAATGGAGTATATATCTACAAACTAAACGGACAAACAAATAGATTTATAAAAAAATAAATAAAAAGAACGTTTGGCTGAAAAAAGAAAAACATCAGTTAACAGTGGTTTGCAAAAATTGGGGTTTTGGTCTTGAATTTACACATTGTTTTGTACTTTTGTGGTCAGTGATTTACTGAAAGTTTATGCTAACCAAATCCCCAACTTCTGCAAGCCACGTGACGTTAGTGGCTATTTTACCAGAAAATCGTAAAATTTAAGAATAAAAAAACATCAATAAACAAAATGGGAATATTTAACTTTTTCAAAAGAAAAGAACAGTCGAAAGAATCAAATCATCAAAATGAACAAAAAACAGAACCATATTTGGGTGATTTGAATAAAACAAATGAAATTTTTCAACTTGTAAACGTTCCTCAAGAACAAAGAGATGAAAATTGGAATAAATCATTCTTATTTAATTTATCGAAAGCGAGTTTTCGTTGTGGTGAACCACAAGTTATAACTGGTCCAGATGGTTTTCCGTATGTGCAATTATTTTTACCAGAACCGAATAAAAGTTTCCAATGTTACGTAATAGATAGGATGAAAGATGATTTTCTACTTGAAACAGGATTTGGTATAGTAATAAATCCAACTAATGAAAGAGCAGATTGGGTACTTTCAAATGGAGACATCTTAAATTTGCATTTGAATAATACATTTTATTTATCGGAAAAAACACCATTCTCAAAAGAAACTAATGATGAAATTATATCAGAGAATGAACAAGTAATGGTTGGACAACCATCGGAGAAAATCTTACCATCTACTACAAGAAAACTTTTGAGAGAATATTTAAAAATGAATGGAATTCAAGAACCTAAAGTTTTATTATTAATGCGACATCGAAAAGACAACAAAGAAGTTTCTCAAGATATTGTATTTAATTTAACTCCAAATAATTTCGAAAATGAAGAACAATATAATTCGGTAATGCAAACTTTGGCTTGGTATTTACCTAGACATTATTCTTTTGTTGGAATGGAGGAAAATTCTTTAGGCAATGGATTTGAACTTTTGTAAATAAAAAAACAGCCACTAACAGCGGTTTGCAAAAAATTGGGGTTTTGGTCTTGACTTTACACATTGTTTTGTACTTTTATATTCAGTGATTTACTGAAAGTTTAGGCTAACCAAATCCCCAACTTCTGCAAGCCACGAGACGTTGTGTGCTATACATAAAAATGACAATTCCTGAAATAGGTTGACAAAAAATTAAACACTTTTAAGCAACTTATGACACAAACAAAAAAACAACCCTGTCCAAAAAAGGAGTATCAAA
>JAYTIV010000183.1:0-7555 GCA_043731625.1 Flavobacterium sp.
GGTTTTAATAGAACGTATGATGGAAGTTTTGGAGTAGGATTTAATTATACCATATCCTATTTTATTCCTTTTTATAAAACCAAAAATGCCTTACCTGCAATTAAAAAGAAATAATGCTATGAAAACAATTACACTTTTGGTCTTTTTATTTACCGTAGCAATTGGATCTGCCCAAAATGATGTGGAATGGGATGGTTTGTATAAAGTAAAACTCTCTGATTTTCAATCCCCATCCACACAAATTGGTGGCGTTACAACCAATAGTTTGTATGTTGCTGCCGGTATGGATTTTTCTTTTTATATGAGCAATGCTGAGTTTATGTTTACTAAAAATTTTAATCCGAAAGTAAACTGTACTTTCAAACGAGCAGCATCTGCCCTAGTTGCCACCGATAGTATTATGGCCAATGATATGTTGAACTTTGCTCAATATGAATTTGATTTATCCGAATTGTATGCACGAAAATTTAGAAAAAGAATTTATGAGGAAAAAGGTGCTTTTTCTAACGTTACTTTTTTTAGACCTATTTTTGATGAAATTCAGAAAGAATACTCCGAAAGATTTACTCAAGAAGGTAAAATTACAGCAATTGGTCGAAAAAAAGAAAAACTTATTGAGTTGCATCAAGCCGTTTTAAAAGAAATTGAGGAGTATTCCGATTACTGCAAATCGTGCAAACCGCTCAAGAAAACAAAATAAAGGATTACCCAACTTCTCGTATCCCTTTTAAGAAAAGCCATTTCATAAACAACTTTTCACCGTCTTTGGTTTTTACGGTTTGAAATTTTGGGGCAAGAATAGTACCTACTACAAATGCAGTCATCGGAATCCAAAACCCAGATAAAGTAGTAAAAGTAGCTACCAAATAACGTGTTAAAATAAATAAAGCTGCAAAACATGTCAATTGCAATACAAACGCTTTTACTTGTAATTTTGTCATATTGAATTCTTATTTACAGGTTATCTTCTTCCTTATCAGATGTTTCTTGATGAGCAAATTTAGTACGCTTACTACCTTCATACATTTCATATTTTACCAATCTAGCTTCGAGACTTCCGTTAAATAATTTAATTTTACGAGATGGTTTTAAGCCTACAAATTTGAGGGCTTCGAGATTTGCAGTGATAAACCAAGCGTTGGTTCCTGGATAATTTTGTTTTAAAGTATCTCCAATTTCTCTATAAAAACGTTCCATTTCAATATCCAAACGTTCCCCATAAGGTGGATTAAAAACCATATGCAAAGGTCCAGAGGTTTCTTTTTTGGTATCAAAAAAATTCTTTTCTTGAATGGTGATATATTCCTCTAAATTGGCATTTTTGATATTGTCTTTGGCTTTTGCTACTGCACTTGGTGCTTTATCATAACCTTTGATGGTGTAATGAAACTCGCGCACTTTCTTTAAAGACGCATCTACAATCCTATCAAACAAATCGTTATCCCAATCGTTCCATTTCTCGAATGCAAATTCCTTACGGTTGATATTGGCTGGAATATTACACGCTATCATTGCGGCTTCGGCAAGAATTGTTCCCGAACCACACATAGGATCTAGAAAATCGCCTTGACCATCCCAACCTGAGAGCATAATCATTCCTGCCGCTAACACTTCGTTTATAGGAGCAATATTGGTAGCTGTTTTATATCCACGTTGGTGTAAGGAGTTTCCAGAGGTATCTAAGGCAACCGAAACTTGGTCTTTATCGATATGGATATTGATTCTCAAATCCGGATAATCCTTATCTACACTTGGTCGTTGTCCTGTTTTATTACGAAATTGATCTACAATAGCATCTTTACTTTTTTGAGAAACAAATTGCGAATGTTTGAAATAATCAGAATGTACCGTCGTGTCAATGACAAAAGTTTGATTGGAGTTCATATAATTGGCCCAATTGATTCCCGAGATTCCTTTATATAATGCTTCCTCATTATTGGCTCTAAAATAATAGATCGGTTTCAAGATTTTTAATGCCGTTCTCAAAGACAAATTGGCTTTGTACATAAATCCTTTATCGCCTTTAAAACTGACCATTCTAATGCCTTGTTCTACCTCTTGAGCACCCAAAAGTTGTAGTTCTTTTGCTAATATTTCTTCAAAACCAAAAAAGGTTTTGGCAATCATTTTGTAATTTTCCATTTCAATATCTAAGTCAAGATTCCATTTCTTTCATAATCCGTATCTAAAAAATAGAAACTTGGGATTACTTCGGCAAAAATACATTAAATTTGCACGTTCAGAATTAATGTAAAAAAATAAATGTCAGATTCTTTAAATCCTAAAAACCAAAACAACAATTCTACAACTGCTAATTGGTTTGTTTCTTGGTTTGATTCGCCTTATTATCATATCCTTTATAAAGATAGAAATTATAGAGAAGCTCAAATTTTTATGGATAATTTGACTCATTATCTCAACTTGCCCGAAAAAGCAAAAGTTTTGGACTTGGCTTGTGGAAAAGGGAGACATTCTATTTATTTGAACCAATTGGGTTTTGATGTTTTGGGTGTTGATTTGTCTGAAAATAGTACTGCTATTGCTAATAAAAATGCCAATGATACCTTGCATTTCAAAGTACATGATATGCGCCTTCCGTTTGAAGAAAAATTCGATGCTATTTTTAATTTATTTACCAGTTTTGGTTATTTTGAAAACGATGCTGATAATCTAAAAACCTTAGCTTCTATTCGAGAAAGTTTATCGGAATATGGTTTTGGTGTCATTGATTTTATGAATAGTACTCACGTGATTGCCAACTTGGTTCCTAATGAAACAAAAATCGTTGATGATATCGAATTTCATATCAAACGTTATCACGAAAATGGATTTATCTATAAAGAAATTGATTTTGAAGATAAAAACGAAAAATTTCATTTTATTGAAAAAGTACGTGCTTTAACTTTACAAGATTTCCAAGATATGATGGATACTGCTGGAATCTATTTATTGGATATTTTTGGTGATTATAAACTCAAGAAATTTCACAAAACTGAAAGCGAACGATTAATCATGATTTTCAAATAATGAATTATCTTTTACCTTTACTATCGGTATTATTAGGTTACGGCATTGCTTTGTTTTTGAAACCCAAGAACAAAACCAATCTCAAATTGTTATTGGCTTTTAGCGGTTCTTTTTTATTGTCATTAACCGTTATTCATTTACTTCCAGAAGTTTATGAAAGTCATAATCACTCGATTGGGATTTTTATAATGGTGGGAATTTTGTTTCAAATTATATTAGAATTTTTTTCAAAAGGAGCTGAACATGGTCACGTTCACGGTCATGATAAAATGGTTCAAATGCCTTGGTTATTATTTATCAGTCTATGCATTCATGCTCTATTAGAAGGATTTCCCGTAGGACATCAACATAGTTTGGCATTAGGAATTGCTATCCATCATTTGCCCATTGCCATTATTTTAACTACTTTTTTTGTTCATGCCAATTTAAATAAAATGACTATTTTTATTTTTATGGTAACTTTTGCAATAATGACACCTTTAGGTACTTTTTTATCTAATTATTTCACCGTATTGAATATCTATTACAACGAAATCACCGCAATTGTAATTGGGATTTTATTTCATATATCATCTACTATTATTTTTGAAAGTAGTGAAGGACATAAATTTAATATTTTCAAAATTTCGATGATTGTTTTAGGAATAGGATTGGCTTATTTTATTTAATTTTACACTAATTATAACTTTGATTAAAAGTTAAACCAATTCACAAAATGACCTTTATAAAAACCACCGAACAATCCTCAAAATACGAACATTTAGAAAAAATGTCGATTCAAGAATTGTTATTCAATATTAATCAAGAAGACAAAACAGTTCCACTTGCTGTTGAAAAAGCAATTCCACAAATAGAAGTCTTGGTTTCAGAAATCGTAACTAAAATGAAATTAGGTGGCAGACTTTTTTATATCGGTGCAGGAACATCTGGACGATTAGGAATTGTAGATGCTTCTGAATGTCCGCCAACTTTTGGTGTCGCTTTTGATTTGGTCAATGGTATCATTGCTGGTGGCGATAAAGCCATTCGTAGAGCAGTAGAAAATGCCGAAGACAATACTACACAAGCTTGGATAGATTTATGCGAACACCAAATTCATCCAAACGATGTGGTTATTGGTATTGCAGCTTCTGGTACCACACCTTATGTAATTTCTGGTTTAGAAAAATGCAACGAAAACAATATCACTACAGGTTGTATTACGTGTAATAATGGAAGTCCGTTATCCCTCACCGCAAAATTTCCTATAGAAGTTGTTGTCGGACCAGAATTTGTTACAGGAAGCTCAAGAATGAAAGCAGGTACGGCTCAGAAACTCGTCTTGAATATGATTTCTACTGCCACTATGATACAATTAGGAAAAGTACAAGGCAATAAAATGGTAGATATGCAATTGAGCAATGACAAACTAGTTGATCGTGGTGTAAAAATGATAATGAGCGAAATACCGGTTACTTATGAAAAGGCAGCTCAATTATTGACTGAATTTGGTAGTGTTAGAAAAGCTATAAATGGATATGAAATAAATCCAAAATAATAAAAAATGGGGACAGATAAAAATATATTGAATAAAGGAATTATGTATATGGCTTGGGCTTTACCGCTCATGTTTATTGGTCCATCTATAATTTACAATGCCTTTATCAACAAAAACAACGTGTGGCATTATTTGGTTTTAGCCATTGGAATCATAGCTTGTTTTGGCGCTATGTTTTTTTTATTTAAAGGATTAAGAACAATTATGAAAAGTATGTTTGGAAACTAATGGAAGAACTCCTACACATCAACAAAACCTTTGAAAGAGTCCATCTCATTGATCAAAGAATAAACAACCGCGAATTTGACGGTTGTGTTTTCAAAAATTGCGATTTTTCGAATAGCGATTTTTCAAACAATACTTTTATGGATTGTGAGTTTTTTGATTGCAATTTATCGATGATACAATTGGGCAATACTAGTTTAAAAACAGTATCATTTAAAAACTGCAAACTTCTTGGCATTCATTTTCACACCTGCGATGATTTTTTGTTTACCGTTACTTTTGATGAATGTGTTCTAGATTATGCTTCGTTTGCCAATAAAAAAATGCCTAAAACAAAATTCAATTCATGTTCCTTAAAAGAAGTATCCTTTATTGGAGCAAATCTTACTAATGCTAGTTTTGAAAATTGCAATTTAGACCTTGCAATTTTTAATGATAGTCAATTGGCTGGTGCTGATTTTAGGACAGCATATCATTATAAAATAGACCCACAATTCAACCCAATGAAAAAAGCAAAATTTTCAACAGAAGGAATTCCTGGACTTTTGGATAAATATGATATCAAAATTGAATAATTATGGAAATCAATTCAACTTATCTAGAAAGTGTCAAAAAGCAATCCCTTTATTATAAAACCATTGGTGAAAAAGCAATTGATCAACTAGAACCGCAACAAATATTTTTTTCAGCTAATGATGACACCAATTCAATTGCTGTAATAATCAAACATCTTGCAGGTAATATGCATTCGCGTTGGACTGATTTTCTTACCACAGATGGCGAAAAAGAATGGCGCAATCGCGACAGCGAATTCGAAGAAATTCTAACAACCAAAGAAGAGATTATGCATGTTTGGGATAATGGTTGGGCTTGTTTTTTTGAAGCATTAAATTCCTTACAACCGCACCAACTTTCAGACATTATCTATATTCGAAACGAAGGACATACTGTTGTTGACGCTCTTAATAGACAATTAGCACATTACCCTTACCATATCGGACAAATAGTATTTTATGCCAAAATGATTAAGAAAAGTGATTGGAAAAGTCTTTCTATTCCTAAAAACAATTCAATTTCATATAATAATGAAAAGTTTGCACAAGAAAAAAGGATTAAGAATTTCACCGATGATTAAATAAAAAAATTAAAATGAAAAAAACAATAGTACTCCTACTCGCTTTTATATTTGTTTCGTGTTACAACCAAGAAAACAATTGTAAAGATTTTAAAACTGGAAAATTTGAGTTTACCCAAACCATTAATGGTAAAAAACAAACCTCAACTTTTGTTAGAACAGAAAAACTTCAAATAGAAACCTATGAAGGTAAGACAGATACTGCTTCTGTACGTTGGGTAAATGATTGTGAATTTATATTAGAAAAATTACATCCTAAAAACATGAAAGAGAAAAAAGCAATCAGTATGCGTATCTTGTTTACCAAAAATAATTCCTATACCTTTGAGTACTCTTTTGTAGGAGATTCAAAAAAGCAAAAAGGAATTGTAACAAAACTCAACTAGTTTACGTTTAACTGATAAATCTTAACAACAAATAATGGAAATTCTATTTACTACAGACGGCTTAATTGCATTACTTACTCTAACTTTTTTAGAAATTATACTTGGAATTGATAACATTGTATTTCTATCAATAGTATCCGGAAAATTAAAAGAGCAAGATCAACCCAAAGCAAGAAAAGTCGGATTACTTCTAGCGATGGTTTTTAGAATTATTTTATTATTTGGTATCACTTGGGTAATGAGTTTGCAAGAAACCATTCTCTCCATAGATTGGGGTAAATTATTTTCGGCTCACGTTACCGGACAAAGTTTAATTGTTTTTGGTGGAGGTTTGTTTCTTTTATACAAATCGGTTACTGAAATACATCATAAATTAGAAGGCGAAGAAGAAGGCGAAGCAGGAAAAGCAAGTAATACTTTATCAGCTGCTATACTACAAATTGCTTTATTGAATATTGTTTTTTCATTTGATAGTATCTTGACAGCTGTAGGTTTGGTGAGTATGAAAGATCCATCTCAAGGAGGATTTGGTAGTGAAGGTGCCTTGATTATTATGATTTTGGCAGTGGTCATTTCTATGATTATCATGATGATTTTTGCTGGACCCGTTTCTAAATTTGTAAACAATCATCCTACCATTCAAATTCTTGGATTGTCTTTTTTAATATTAATTGGAGTGATGCTTATTGCCGAAGGTTCTCATTTGGCACATTTCAGATTTGGTAACGATGTAGAAGTGGGTACAATACCAAAAGGATATTTGTATTTTTCAATTTTCTTCTCTTTGTTTGTAGAATTCTTGAATTTGAGAATGAAAAAATCTAAAAACCCAGTGAAGTTGCACAACAACACTATTAAAGATGATAAACTTACAGATTCTGATTTACTTGATTAATCACTATCTTAAAAAATTAGTATTTTTAAATATTGAATAAAAAACAATTAATGAAGTAGATTTTATCGAATTTGTTTTGCAGATAGCATTGTAATTTATAAAAAGACCTGACACGAATTTATGTGTCAGGTCTTTTTATTTTGTAAATTAGTAATTTACCTATGCAAATGATCTTTACTCAAAACTCAACCCAATCTGCCCATCATCATCTAATTGAATATCAATATCGTCTTCTATTTGAGTTTCGCCTTCCACTTCTAATTCTTCTGGAATAACTTCAACTGGTGCTTCATACGGCATTGGTTCTAATAAATTGACTTGTTTTAATTTATCGGTAGTCAGTTGGTTTC
>JAYTIV010000184.1:0-19120 GCA_043731625.1 Flavobacterium sp.
CACCAATAATAGGCATTAAAAATCTCGCTTGAATTTCAGAAAAGCCAAAACAAGTAATGAGCTTAATCCAATCTGGATTTGTGTTAAAAGCAAGAATACCGTGGCTAATAAAAGTTCCAAAAACACCAATTCTGGCGATTATTTCTATTATTTTTTTATCATTCATTACATAAAACTCTTTATTTTTTAATCAATAAGGAATGATCTTTTTGATTATCCATTTCAATTTCAACAGAATATACACCACTGGCAAGATTAGTAGCGTCATATTCAAAAGTAAATTCAGAATATAATTTGTTGCTGGTTTTACTTTCAATTATTTTTCCGTTCAAATCAAACATTGAAATTTTTACATCACCTATGTTTGGTGAAGTGTAATAAATTCTAAAAAAATTGGCAACAGGATTAGGCATAATTTTTATCGGATAAAAAACTTGCTTTTGATCATTTGTACTTAACAAAGGTTTGCTAATACAAAAAGCATCAATAATTATGTTGTTATTGTCATAAATTGTTCCACATAATGAGGTTGGAGTTACATCAAAATTGCAGAGGTTATGACTTTTTTTGAAACTTTCAATAAACCAAGCTGTACTAGGGTCAGTAAGTCCAGCACCAGCACCACCACAAACAATCTCACATCTTCCTTCATATGGTTGACTTCCGTAGGATGCTACAGGACTTGTTAGTGAGATATTTCTATTTATTGGTTTACTTCTTTCGTACATGTGGTCGTGACCATTTAAAATTAAATCAACCCCATAATCATCAAAAGCTTTCCACCAAGTGTTAAAATAGGAATCCATCTCACCAATATGCGGACCAATGGTATAAAAAGGTTTGTGAAAAAACACAATTTTCCATTTTTTTGAAGCATTTGCTTGTAAAGTTGATACCAACCAATTGTATTGAGCAACATCATTAGGAATTTCTGAATCTAATGAAATAAATACTGCTTCACCATAAGGTACTGCATAATACAATTCAGTTCCTGTCACTGGAGTAGATTTTGGTAATTCGAAATTATTCAAATAATTAGGAACACTAAGAGCATCGTGATTTCCTAAAGCGTGTAAAACTAAATTTTTTTCTAAAAATGTTTTACCATAATCAAACCAATCATCCCATTGCGAGGTAATGTTTGCATCACTAACGATATCTCCATTGAAAACAGTAAAGTCTGGTAATTTTGAATTTGTTAAATTTGAAATGGTTTGCCAAACATCAATGCCACCACGACTATCACCAAAGGCAACAAAAGAAAAGGCATCTGTGTTTATTGGTGGCGAAGTTTGAAATGTTTTTTGAACAGTCCAAGTATTATTTTGTGAATCAAATAATTGATAGTATATAGTACTATTTGGATTTACTGTAGGAAAAGTATAATTAAAAAAAGTATCCGTATATCCAGTTCTAGAAATGCCAGGAAAGGTTCCTTGTTCATATGATATAGTATAGCCCCATTTTATCAAATCACTTGTTCCTGTATCTCTCCAAGTAATGGTCAATCCCTCTAATGGATTTTTTGTTGTTCCCCAACGAATATGTTTTAATTGTGAACCATCATTTCCTAATAATTCAAGATCAAAACAGATATCAGAACTTCCACCATCACTTTGATGAATTTCTGCAGCAATAGTGTTATTGCCAGAAATAAATGTACCCGAAGGTAATGAAACAGTTAGAAAGATTGTGCCATCATCAGCAGCACTTGTAGCCAAACTTGTGCTTGAGGCATTTGCAACTAGATTGTTTCTATAAACTTCATTTCCGTTTACAAAAATGGCTACACCATCATCCCTTTTTACTTTTAAGGTATAACTAGTAAATTGTGATATGTTTGTAATAGAAAAAGTTTTTCTAAAATAAGTTGTAATGTATTTATTGGAAGCATTTGGGCCATAACCTACAACTGTTGCTTCATCTCCATCACCATATCCAAGTTCAGAATTTCCTTGTAACCATGCAATATCATTGAAAGTGATTTCTTTCCATGATGATCCTTGATTTGTACCATTATCCAAATATTTCCAAGACGAACCTTGACTTATTAATGTAGTTTGTGAATTGACATTTAATGAAAATCCAATATAAAGGAATATAAAATAATAAAAATTAATTTTTTTCATTTTTTCTAATTTTAAAAAGTTAAAAATCTGAATGAATGACTATCAAATATACAACATTTTGATTAAAAGCGTATTATGATTGTGAAATGATTGTATATAAAGTTGTTAGATTATAGAAATTGTAAGTTTTCTATAACAGATAATTCTAAGAATATAAAGTAGAAGCACTTTTAATCAAATTGATATTTGATTATATTTGCATCCTAAAATCAATAAAAATGAAAGTAGCAGTTGTAGGCGCAACAGGTATGGTTGGTGAAATTATGCTTCAAGTATTAGCAGAAAGAAATTTTCCGGTAACAGAATTAATTCCAGTAGCTTCAGAGAAATCTGTAGGGAAAGAAATTGAGTTTAAAGGAAACAAATATAAAGTTGTTGGTCTGCAAACCGCAGTTGATATGAAAGCTGATATAGCTTTGTTTTCTGCTGGTGGAGAAACTTCATTAGAATGGGCGCCAAAATTTGCAGCTGCAGGAACTACAGTTATTGATAATTCATCTGCTTGGAGAATGGATCAAACTAAAAAATTAGTTGTTCCAGAAATCAATGCGTCTATCTTAACAAAAGAAGATAAGATTATAGCAAATCCTAATTGTTCTACGATTCAAATGGTTTTGGTTTTAGCACCGTTGCATAAAAAATATGACATCAAAAGAATAATTGTTTCTACCTATCAATCAATTACGGGTACAGGAGTAAAAGCTGTAAAACAACTTGAAAATGAATATGCTGGAATTCAAGATGAAATGGCTTATAAATATCCTATTCACAGAAATGCAATTCCACAATGTGATGTTTTTGAAGAAAACGGATATACTAAGGAAGAAATGAAACTCGTTCGCGAAACTCAAAAAATTTTAAACGATAAAACTATTGCTGTAACGGCAACCGCAGTACGTGTACCAATTGTTGGAGGACATAGCGAAGCAGTAAATGTAGAATTTGAAAATGATTTTGATGTTAACGAACTGAGAACTATTTTGCATCATACCGACGGTGTGGTAGTTCAGGACAATACGGATACTTATACATATCCAATGCCTATGTATGCTCAAGGAAAAGATGCTGTTTTTGTAGGAAGAATTCGTCGTGACGAAAGCCAGCCCAACACATTAAATATGTGGATTGTTGCTGATAACTTGAGAAAAGGTGCTGCAACAAACACCATTCAAATTGCGGAATATTTGGTTGCTAATAATTTAGTATAATTATAATTTATATACAAAACCATTTGAGTTTACAAATCTTAAAGTTTGTTAATTCAAATGGTTTTTCATTTCAAGTTGTTTACTTTTGTTGCAATGAAGAAAATAATTAAAATAAGAAGTTTGTTGTTTGGGATAACAGTTTTGTTTGCCCTATTGCTTCAATCTGCTCACTCTTTTCATCATTTACAAGATTTTCTTACAGAAAAACATTGTAATCATAAATACACGAATAACAAAGCCGATGTTTCTCATTCCCATTCAAATTTTGAACATTGTTTTGTTTGTGAATTTACTTTTAGTAATTCATTAAAATCTGATTTTTTTTCTTTCAAATTCAATAAAACATTACTTCCTGTTTCCATTTCTCCTAACTTTTCTAGAGAAATAGTCAATCACTTTAAAGGAAGCTTATTTGCACTTCGAGCACCACCAATTAGTATTGTTTAAATATTAAATATTCTGAAAAATTCAGAAATATCCATTTAACAATACAAAACATTTCAAATGAAATCATTTTTAATTGCCCTATTAATAGGGTTTTCGATATTTGCCAATGGGCAAAACAAAGTTTTTGGAGTAATTACAGACAATCAAAAAAAACCGTTAAGCGGAGTGATAATTTCTATACCTGAAATTCATAAGGAAACTATTTCTGATGATTTAGGGAATTATACTTTTAATAATTTGCCTTCAGGAACTTTCAAAATAATATATTCATTAATAGGGTTTGAAACTCAAACAAAAGTTATTGGTATCATTCAAAATGAACAAAAAAGGGACATTGTTCTTGAAGAAACAATGCATCAAATGGATGAAGTTATTGTCTCTACTGCTTTCAACAAAGTGCAATCTCAAAATGTGATGAAAGTAGAGCATCAAACAATGAAAGCTTTACAGCAAAAAGGAACAGCAACTTTAATAGAAGGTTTGGCAACAATTCCTGGAGTTTCTCAAGTTTCTACGGGGACATCTATTGGTAAACCAGTCATTCGAGGATTGAGCGGTAATCGTGTATTGGTTTATTCACAAGGTGTTAGATTAGAAAATCAACAATTTGGCGAAGAACACGGACTAGGACTTAATGATTCTGGAATAGAAAGTGTTGAGGTAATAAAAGGTCCAGCATCATTATTATATGGTTCTGATGCAATTGGAGGTGTGTTGTATTTTAACCCCGAAAAGTTTGCTAAACCGAATACTTTTGAAGGAAATTTTAATCAAAAATTATTTTCAAATTCCAACGGAAGTAATACGTCATTAGGTGTTAAAACTTCTACTGAAAATTTGAAATTTCTGGCTCGTGGAAGTTATAATTCACACGCCGATTACAAAACTCCAACTGGTGATAGAGTAACAAATACACGCTATAACGAGACCGATTTTAAAAGTGCATTTGGATTTTCAAATTCTAAAATAACGTCAACGTTGCGATACAATTTCAATAAATTAGATTTGGGAATTCCAGAAAACGGAATTGCGGATCAATCAACAACACACAAAACGACATTTCCAAAACAAGCTGTTTATGCCAATATTTTGAGTTTGAATAATACCATTTATTTCAAAAATTCTAAAATAGATGCCGATTTGGGATATATTTCAAATAATAGAAGTGAGTTTGAAGATAGTAATATTGCCATTTTGAAAATGCAACTCAATACTTTTAATTATAACATCAAATATTATTTACCAAAATTAGGGAAGTTTGAATCGATAATTGGTTCGCAAGGAATGCATCAAACCAATGCCAATTCAGGTGAAGAATTACTTATTCCAGATGCAACAACCAATGATTTTGGTGTTTTTGGCACAGCAAATTACGAATGGAATAAAAATGTGATTCAAACAGGAATTCGTTTTGATACTAGAAATATAACTTCAATTGAAAACGGAATTTTGGGTGATGAAGGTTATTTTCAAGAAATTGATAAAAAATTTCAAAGTTTTAATTCGTCTTTAGGATTTAAAACCAATTTGAAAGAGAATATGACGCTTCGATTAAATTTGGCTTCGGGATTTAGAGCGCCAAACTTGGCTGAATTGACATCAAATGGTGTTCATGAGGGAAGCAATCGTTATGAAATTGGAAATTCAAATTTAAAAAACGAACAAAATTTTCAAACCGATTTGAATCTTGAATATCGAAATTCGCATTTTGAATTGTTTGTAAATGGGTTTTATAATCATATTAATAATTACATCTTTATTTCGCCAAACGGAACTTTGACAAATGGGTTTGATACTTATGATTACACTCAAGCCAATGCCAATTTATATGGCGGAGAAGCAGGAATACATTTTCATCCTCATCCTTTAGATTGGTTGCATATTACAAGTAGTTTTGAAAGTGTAACAGGAAAAAAAGCAAATAGTGTAGGGAACGATTATTTACCATTAATTCCAGCAAATAAATTAAACAACACCATTAAAACCGAGTTCAAATCGACTAAATATCTGAAAGATAGTTTTGCGGTTTTGAATATCGAATATACTTTAGATCAAAATAATCAAAGTCAATTTGAAACCAAAACAAATGATTATACTTTAGTAAATTTAGGTTTTGGCGGAAAAGTAACTTTAGGTAAAACAGTCTTTGATGTAAATTTGAATGCCAATAATCTTTTTGACAAAACCTATATTTCGCATTTGTCACGATTGAAAACAGATGGTATTCCAAATATTGGAAGAAATATTGTTTTTGGAGTTAATTTTAATATCTAAAGTAAATTTATAAAGAAAAAGCACAAAGGTCATTGTAAATAATGCGCTTTGTGCCTTTGTTATTTCTATTAAAATTAAAAGCGATTATCGCCATCTAAAAGATTTCCTAAACCACCAAGTAAGCTTCCTTCTTCACGAGAACTCCCGCCATTTCTTGGTGCAGAAGATATAATTCTATCAGCCAATCTACTAAATGGTAACGATTGAACATAAACGGTTCCTGGACCACGAAGTGTAGCATAAAACATTCCTTCGCCACCAAAAATTGTGTTTTTGATTCCGCCTATAAACTCGATATCATAATCTACCTCTTTGGTAAAACCAACAATACAACCTGTGTCAACTTTTAGAATTTCACCAGATGCTAATTCTCTTTTAGCCAAAGTTCCGCCAGAATGTACAAATGCCATTCCGTCTCCTTCTAATTTTTGCATAATAAATCCTTCGCCACCAAAAAACCCTCGGCCTAATTTTTTTGAAAATTCAATGCCAACAGAGACTCCTTTTGCAGCACATAGGAAAGAATCTTTTTGACAAATAAATCTTCCTCCAAATTGCATCAAATCTATAGCGATAATTTTTCCTGGATAAGGTGATGCAAAAGAAACTTTGCTTTTAGAATTGTTTTGATTTATAAAAGCAGTCATAAAAAGACTTTCGCCTGTAAGAACTCGTTTACCTGCAGAAAGCAATTTACCAAATAATCCGCTTTGTTGTTGATCTGAACCATCACCAAAAATGGTTTCCATTTTGATTCCGTTGTCCATCATCATGAAACTTCCTGCTTCGGCAACTACAATTTCTTGTGGGTCTAGTTCTATTTCAACATATTGCATTTCTTCACCAAAAATGTGGTAATCTATTTCGTGAGCTTGCATAACATTATTTTTTTTGAAGTTATACTAAGTTAGTACATTCTAACAATATAATGTTACAAATTGAATTGAATTTTTATTTTAAAATAAAACTTCTAACGAGTCTATTAAATATACGATAACCCAAAAAGGCACGAAGATGTTTCAACAGATTAGCATCAAAACCAATGGTGTATCTCCTAAAATTCTTAGAAGGATTGTTTGCTATTTCCAAAAGCTTTCTAGTAATTATGGGAGTTACATTTTTGTTTTTCTTAGTTTTTTTCTTGAGTATATGCGTAATTTTACTCATCAAAGTGTTGTAGGATGCTATAGAACTCAAATCGCTTTTTGAGGTGTTTTCTTGAAAATTCGATGGTGCATTTCCGAATTGAACAGTGCTAATGCTGATGTTAAAATCTAGTAATTCATAGGACATACATTCTGAAAAACTTTCAACTGCTTGTTTTGTTGAATGATAAAAGCTGCCTAATGGCAAATTTACCAAACCAGCAATTGATGAAATATTGATAAAATGTCCAAAATTTTGGGCTCTGAAAACAGGTATAAACGCTCTAGACATTTTTACAATACCTAGCCAATTAACATCGACAATGTTAATTATTTTGTCATCATCTGCCATTTCTATAAAACTTCTATAACCAATTCCTGCATTATTTATGATGAC
This sequence comes from Flavobacterium sp., assembly GCA_043731625.1. Classification (GTDB taxonomy): domain Bacteria; phylum Bacteroidota; class Bacteroidia; order Flavobacteriales; family Flavobacteriaceae; genus Flavobacterium. Next base: position 7,601 of record JAYTIV010000184.1, read on the forward strand.
ATCAATAGTATTAAAATCAGTAAGAATTTGTTTTTTAGCATTTTGAATACTCTCTGTAGAGGTTACATCCAACATATAACAACTTATGTTAGGGATGGTATTCAATTCTATAGCAGAATCTGGACAAATCATAGTTGCAATTACATTCCAATTGTTTTTTGCAAAAAATAAAGCAGTTTCTTTTCCAATTCCACTCGAAGCTCCAGTGATGAGTACGGTTTTCAATATCAAAAATTTTAGTTTGTGAATATATAACTATTAGTGGTTTTGAGTGTGTTTTTTTTTAAATTTCTTAAAGAAGTCCTATAAACACTTGTTAAATTGATGATTTAGTGTTTTAATTTAACGATATACATTTAATTTTAAGTATTTTTTTTTCATATTCTTTAAAAATTGTGTTTTTTGTATATAATTATTTATTAATTTAGGATTTTATTTTAAATCTCTAAACAAATCTATTTATGAATTCACAATTTACTATGCTCGTTCGAATCACTTTAGGAATTTTACTTGTTGTTTTTGGGAGTAATATGTTTCTACATTTTATTCCATTACCGCCACCAACGGGTAAAGCAGCAGATTTTATGAACTCATTAGGAGCTACAGGATATATTTTTCCAATTGTTGGATTTCTTGAAGTTATTATAGGTATAATGTTATTATTAAAAAAATGGATTGCTTTTGGATTAATATTATTAGCTCCAATTTCTATCAATATTTTACTTTTTCATTTATTTCTTGATATTCCAGGTGTAACTGCTTCATTATTGGTTGTAGTTCTGAACTCAATAATGATTTATAAACATTGGAAACAGTATATACCATTGTTTCATTAATATAAAAAAGCCCATTTATAATGGGCTTTTTTATTAGAATTAATAATCCAATTTTCCGACGTAACCCATATGTTTTATTATCCTACTTTTTCTGTTATTTATGTAGGATGACGAATTTGTAGCTTTATATTTTCTAGGATTTGGAAGTATAGCTGCTATGCCTGCAGCTTCGTTTTTTGATAATTCACTTGCGTTTTTACGATACCAATGATGCGCTGCGGCTTGTGCACCATAAACTCCATCACCCATTTCTATACTATTGAGATACACTTCCATAATGCGTTCTTTTCCCCATGTTAATTCGATTAAAACGGTAAAGTATGCTTCTAATCCTTTACGCAAATAGCTTCTACCTTGCCAAAGAAAAACATTTTTTGCAGTTTGTTGCGAAATGGTACTTCCGCCTTTTAGTTTCTTACCTTTTTCATTGTTTTTCATCGCTTTTTGGATAGCTTCAAAATCAAATCCGTGATGTGTTAAAAAAGTTCCGTCTTCACTAGCAATAACAGCCTTTTGCATATTGATTGAAATTTCTTCAATAGGAACCCAATCGTGACTCAAAACCATTTCTTTGCCTTCTATTTTATTTTCAATTGCTCGGGTCATCATTAATGGAGTAATAGGCACTGGAACCCATTTGAATATAAAAACCGATAGAATTGATAATCCTATAAACCATAGTAACGCTTTCCAGATAATGCGAATTATTTTTTTGAACATACGTTTTTATATTAAATCTGCCAATTCTGTTCCTATCAAACTTCCTATTGCAACTCCCATTCCACCAAGTCTCAATCCACAAAACACATTATGAGAAAGTTGTTCTACAATTGGGTTTTTACTAGAACCTAATCCCATAATTCCACTCCAGCGATGCTCAATTTCGAAATCTTGGTTGGGCAATATTACTTCTTTTAAAAGTTTTTCTAATGCATTTTGTATTATTTCTGTTTCTTTTATTTCGGTGGTTGTTTCACCTTCAAAATCAAGATTTCTACCACCACCTAAAAGTATTCTATTATCAATATTTCTAAAATAATAATAGCCTTTATCGATATGAAAAGTTCCTTTGATGTCTAAATTGGGTATTGGTTTTGTAATTAAAACTTGAGCTCTTGCGGGTTTTACAGCAGCATTTATAAGTTGGTTGGCAAAACCGTTTGTAGCAAAAAGCAGTTTTTTGGTTTTGAAACTAAAATCTCCAAGAGCAACTTCTACATCATTATAAGAGTCATTATAGGATGTTACAATTTGTTGATTCAAAATTAAAATATTTTTTGAAACAGCTTGTCGCAATAATTCTTGCATCATATTACCAGTGTCAATTTGTGCTTCAAAAGGGTTAAAAATTAAATAATCTTGAACGCCTTTAAAACCAAATCGATCAACCTCTTTTGCAAAAACATCTGCTTTAAAAAGGGGCTTTAATATTTCGTTTATAAAAGGTAATTTTTGCAAACATTCATTATAGCTGTTTTCGTCTTTTTGTAGAAATAATTCATAACCACCATAAGGTTTAAAATCTATGGTCGTATTTCCAAGTCTTTTTCGTAAAAGTTGCAAACCTTGCCAGCGTTTTTGTATGAGTTGTATTACTTCTTCTTCAGAATGAGATTTTAAATCATCTATTATTTCAGAAATGCTTCCAAAACAAGCAAATCCTGCATTTTTTGTACTTGCACCTTGCGGTAACATTCCTTTTTCTAGAACTAAAATTTTACTTTCTGGGAAACGTTCTCGTAAATGAATAGCGGCGTGCAAACCAACTATTCCACTACCTACAATAGTATAGTCAACATTTGTAAACCAATTTTTAAGCTCCCAATAACTAAGATTCATTATAAAAATTTTTATAAAAATAGTTTTTTTTATTGAAAACGAAAAGTAAGAATAGTCATTTTAATAAATTCGTTAATCGCAAATTATTTCATCATTATTTGCGTAATATTCAATATAAAACAATGTAGTTTGTCGATTTGTTAATTAATTTATTCAATCATTTCATTATTATTTAAAATTAATTTTATATTTGGAGTGCTAAATTTAATAAAATCAACAACCAAGATTATGAAAAACAAATTACTTTCGATTGCACTTGTGGTAATCTCAAGTTTTTCCTATGCACAATCAGGAAAAACTTCTTGGAAAGTAACTGCAAAAAATCCAAATGCAGTTACAATTGAAAACAAAAAACAAATAATAAATCCAAGATTATTTGAATTAAACATTGACCAATTAAAACAATCTCTTATTAATTCTCCAAAAAGATTTGCTTCGAGCGGAGTTTCAAACACCATTGTTTCGTTTCCAAATGCAGACGGTCAAATAGAAAGTTTCCGAATTCAGGAATCTTCAAATATGGAACCAGCATTGGCTGCAAAATATCCAGAAATAAAATCATATGTAGGACAGGGTGTTGAAAATCCTAGTTCTACTATTTATTTTAGTATTTCTCCATTAGGATTGCAAACAATGGTCATTAGAGCCAATCAATCTGCTGAATTTATTGAGCCTTATACAACTGATTTAAGTTCGTATGCTGTTTATAGAAAATCTGATAAAGTAGCTTCTTTAAACAAATTTGAATGTAAAGTAATTGATGTTGCACAAGCAGATTTAGGAACAAATATTGCGGCAAGACCAAATGCAGACGATAGTTTATTAAGAACATTTCGTTTAGCAATGTCTTGTACTGGAGAATATGCGGTTTATTTTGGAGGAACAAAAGCTCAAGCACTAGCCGCAATAAACGCATCAATGACTCGTGTAAATGGTGTTTTTGAAAAAGATTTTGGTGTTCGTATGAATTTAATTGCTAATAATGATTTAGTGATATACACAAATGCTTCTACAGATCCTTATTCTGCTGCAGCAAGCATGTCTCAATGGAATTCGCAATTACAATCAACTTTAACATCGGTTATCGGAGAAGCAAATTATGATGTAGGTCATTTATTTGGAGCCTCTGGTGGTGGTGGAAATGCAGGTTGTATTGGTTGTGTATGTGTGAATGGGTCAAAAGGAAGCGGAATCACTTCTCCAGCTGACGGAATTCCATCAGGTGATAATTTTGATATTGATTATGTTGCACACGAATTAGGCCATCAATTTGGTGGAAACCATACTTTTACAACTGGAAATGAAGGAACTGGAGTACATATGGAACCAGGTTCAGGATCAACTATTATGGGATATGCAGGAATTACATCACTAGATGTTCAACCACATTCAGATGCTTATTTTCACGCTGTTACAATTCAACAAGTAACAAATAACATTAAAACTAAAACGTGTCAAACTAACACAGCTACAGGAAATGCAGTGCCAACTGCAAATGCAGGTTTAGATTATACTATTCCAAAAAGCACACCTTTTATGTTAACTGGTGCAGGAACTGATGCAAATGGAGATGTTCTTACTTACAATTGGGAACAAATGGATTCTCAAACTACGACCGCAGCACCAAGCGCTACAAAAACAACTGGAGTAAACTTCAGATCTTATAATTCTTCAACTTCACCAACTAGATATTTTCCTAAAATGTCTTCTGTATTAACAGGTGCAACAACAACTGCAGGTTCAGAGTTAACTGTTGAAGCATTGTCTTCTGTTGCAAGAACAATGAACTTTAGAGTAACCGTTCGTGATAATAGAGTTGGTGGTCCAGCAAACAATAGTGATGATATGATTGTTACTGTAAATGCAACTGCAGGACCATTTTCAGTGAGTTCACCAAATACGGCAGTTTCATATGCTGGAGGTTCTTCTCAAACTATAACTTGGGTTGTAGGAGGTACAACAGCTAATGGTGTAAATTGCGCAAATGTAGATGTATTATTATCTACTAATGGCGGAACTTCTTGGTCAACTTTATTAGCTTCAACTCCAAATGATGGAACAGAAGCAGTTACAATTCCAAATACTCCTGGAACAACAAATAGAATAATGGTAAAAGGATCTAATCATATTTTCTTTGATGTATCTAATACTAACTTCACAATTACTGCAGGTTCAACAGATACTGTTGCTCCAACAGCTCCAACATTAGCTGCATCTGGAACTACACAAACAACCACAAGTTTGTCTTGGTCTGGCGCCACAGATAACGTTGCTGTAACAGGTTATGACGTATATAAAGATGGTGTTTTGTTAGGATCAACAGCTTCATCAACATATTCAGTTTCTGGCTTATCAGCTTCAACAACATATGCATTTACAGTGAAAGCTAAAGATGCTGCAGGCAATGCTTCAGTTGCAAGTAATTCAGTTTCTGTAACAACTTTAGCACCAGCGCCAGATACAACGGCACCAACTGCTGCAACACTTTCTGCATCAGGAACTACATTTACTTCAACTAATTTATCTTGGTCTGGCGCAACAGATAATGTTGGTGTTACAGGATATGATGTATATCAGGATGGCATTTTTAAAGCATCAACTGCTTCAACAACTTTTTCAGTTACTGGTTTAACTTCATCAACAACTTATTCATTTACTGTAAATGCTAAAGATGCAGCTGGAAATGTTTCTCTTGCAAGTAATACAGTTTCTGTAACAACATTAACTCCAGATACAACTGCTCCAACTGCTCCAACATTATCAGCATCTGGAACAACTTCTACAACTACAACTTTATCTTGGACAGGTGCTACAGACAATGTGGCTGTAACAGGATATAATGTTTATAGAGGAACAACTTTATTAGGTTCAACTACAACTGCAACAACATATGCGGTTTCTGGTTTAACAGCCTCAACAGCGTATACCTTCTATGTTCAAGCTAAAGATGCTGCTGGAAATATTTCTATTGCTAGCAACACAGTTAGCGTAACAACTTTAGCTTCAACGGTTACTTATTGTACTGCTTCTGCTACAAATACTGCTGACGAAAGAATTGGTAAAGTTACTTTTGGAACTATTAACAATACTTCTACAGGAACAGCTGGATATGAAAATTTTACAGCAATTTCTACAAATGCAGTAAGAGGAACAGCTAATACAATTACAATTACTCCATTTTGGACTTCAACAGTATATAGTGAAGCTTATGCAGTTTATATTGACTACAACCAAAATGGTGTTTTCACTGATACAGGAGAAAAAGTATGGACAAAAGCAGGATCTACAACAACACCTGTTTCTGGAACATTTACAATTCCTGCAACTGCAAGTTTAGGTTCAACTAGAATGAGAGTAATTATGAGATATAGTACAACTCCAACAACACCTTGTGGAACTTTCACTTACGGTCAAGTTGAAGATTATACTGTAAACATTACTTCTGTTGCTAGAGGAATAGAGACAAATCAAGAATCTTTGAGCATCAATTTATATCCAAATCCTGTTCAAGATATTTTAAATATTTCTTCAGTTGAAGAAAATGCAACCTATAGAGTGCTGAATATTTTAGGACAAGAAGTAGCAAAAGGTAAAATCGAAAACGGTTCAATATCAGTATCAAACATTAATACAGGAAATTACTTATTAGAAGTTTCTTCAAATGGACAAACTGCTATTAAACGTTTTATCAAAAAATAAAATTTAAACCCAATTATTTTAAAAAGCTATCTCATTTGAGGTAGCTTTTTTTTATATAAAATGTTTACTTTTATGCTCTCAAAACTAATTTCAATTATGAAAAAAATAGTTACAATAGCATTAATTCTAATTTCTTTAAACAGTATGGCTCAAAACACGATGTCACCCGAACTTCTATGGAAACTTGGTAGAATTACTACTTTGGGAATTTCAAAAGATCAGAAAAGTATCGTTTATAAAGTCACAACACCATCTGTTGAAGAAAACAAATCAAATTCAAAATTCTACATATTACCCATTTCTGGAGGAACTCCTACTGAAATAAAAGATACCAAAGATATTTTGGCAGATAAAAATAGTTCTCCTGACGGAAAATTTCTTTTATCTACTCAAGAAGTAAAAACAGAAACTATTTTAGGTAAAGATTATTATCCAGAATTACAAAATTCTGATGTTCAAATCTACAACGGATTGGATTATCGTCATTGGGATACTTGGAATAACGGAAATCACAATCACGTTTTTTATTCAGATAATAAAGAAGGAGTGATTGCAATAGACATTATGAAAGGTGAAAACTTTGATTCTCCTCAAAAGCCTTTTGGTGGTGATGAAGATTATATTTGGTCTCCAGACAGTAAATCGATTATTTATGTTTGCAAGAAAAAAGAAGGAACAGCTTATTCGATATCTACTAATACCAACTTGTATGAATACAATCTCGAGTCTAAAACCACAAAGAATTTAACCGAAGACAATTTAGGATATGATACCAATCCTACATTTTCACCAACAGGAAATTTAACTTGGTTGCAAATGAAACGTGATGGTTATGAAGCTGATAAAAATGATATTATCGTAGCATTCAAAGGAATGAAAATGAATTTGACAGCAAATTGGGATGGTTCTGTAAATAATTTTCAATGGAGTAAAGATGGTAAAAAAGTCTATTTTATTGCAGCCGTTGATGGAACGCAGCAATTATTTGAAGTTAATTTTCCAGGTGTAACCAAAATAGCTATTACTGTAAAACAAATAACAACTGGTGATTTTGATGTTCACGATATAGTAGATATTACAGGTGATATTGCTATTTTGAATCGAACAGATATGAATCACGCATTAGAAATTTACTCTTTCAATTTGAAGAAAAATAGTTGGAAACAAATTTCAAATGTCAATAATGAGACGTATAGTAAACTTTCATTACCAAAATACGAAAGAAGATATGTAACAACAACTGACGGTAAAAAGATGTTGGTTTGGGTTATTCTTCCTCCAAATTTTGATAAAACAAAAAAATATCCAACCCTTTTATATTGTCAAGGCGGACCACAATCACCTTTGACACAGTTTTATTCTTTCCGTTGGAATTTCTCTTTAATGGCTTCGCAAGGATATATTGTAGTGGCACCAAATCGTCGTGGAATGTATGGTCACGGACAAGAATGGAACGAAAAAATATCTGGAGATTGGGGCGGACAAGTTATGGACGATTATCTTTCTGCTATTGATGATGTCGCAAAAGAAAGTTATGTAGACAAAACTCGCTTGGGTTGTGTTGGTGCAAGTTATGGAGGATATTCTGTTTTTTACTTAGCGGGAATTCATAAAAACAGATTCAAAACATTTATTGCTCACGATGGCGTTTTTAATACACAAAGTATGTTTGGTACCACCGAAGAAGTCTTCTTTAACAATTGGGATTTTGGAGGAGCTTATTGGGAAAAAGACAATAAAATTGCTCAAAAATCATATAAAGAATTCAATCCAATCAATTTTGTTGACAAATGGAATACTCCAATTTTAATCATTCAAGGAGGATTAGATTTTAGAGTGCCAAATGGACAAGGGCAAGAAGCTTTTCAAGCGGTACAATTACGAGGAATTAAAAGTAGATTTTTATATTTTCCAGAAGAAAACCATTGGGTATTAAAACCTCAAAATGCACAAGTTTGGCAACGAGAGTTTTATAAATGGCTCAAAGAAACATTATAAAATATTAAAATAATAGTATCAAAAACCTCACTTTTTATGTGAGGTTTTTTGTTTTTAGAATTTTAGGCGTTCTAAAACAGTTCTAGTTTGTACCTTTGCCCTTCAAATTAAAAAATTATGATTGAAGATAAAACTCCTCAACGAACTAGTATTGCGCAATTGGGTGAATTTGGTTTAATAAGCCATTTAACCAAACGATTTGAAATCAATCAAGCTTCAACAATTAAAGGAATTGGTGATGATGCTGCCGTATTAGATTTTAAAGACAAAAAAGTAATTGTTTCTACCGATTTGTTGATAGAAGGAGTACATTTTGATTTGGCATATATGCCTTTGAAGCATTTAGGTTATAAAGCAGTTGTAGTCAATGTATCTGATATTTGCGCTATGAATGCTAAGGCAACACAAATAACAGTTTCTGTAGCGGTTTCCAATCGTTTTCCTTTAGAAGCCTTAGACGAATTGTTTGACGGAATTGCATTGGCTGCAAGAGAATACAATGTAGATGTTATTGGTGGTGATACAACATCGTCTCAAAAAGGATTAATTATTAGCATTACAGCAATAGGTGAGGCAGATGAAAATGAGATTGTTTATAGAAGTGGTGCAAAACAAACAGATTTGTTGGTTGTAACAGGCGATTTAGGTTCGGCTTATATGGGTTTGCAAGTTTTAGAAAGAGAGAAACAAGTTTTTCAAGTGAATCCAAACTCTCAACCAGATTTAGATGCCTATACCTATTTAATTGAACGTCAATTAAAACCTGAAGCTAGAAAAGATGTTCGAACATTACTACACGCACTAGAAATAAAACCAACCGCTATGATTGATATTTCTGACGGTTTATCATCAGAGATAATACATATTTGTAAACAATCAAAAGTAGGATGCAATTTATATGAAGATAAACTTCCAATCGATCCACAATTTATTTCCGTTTGTGAAGAGTTTACTATTGATTCTACAACAGTTGCTATCAATGGAGGAGAAGATTATGAATTACTTTTTACTATAGATATTGCCGATTTTGATAAAATAAAAGGGAATCCAAATTTCTCAATCATAGGACATATGACTCAAGAAAGTGAAGGAATTCATTTGATTACTCGAGCAGACACTAAAATTCCTTTAAAAGCCAGAGGTTGGGATGCAATAAGTGAAGAATAAAATAAAAAAAAGCGACTCATTTGAGTCGCTTTTTTTTAATCATTTAATTTCAAAACAGCCATAAATGCTTCTTGTGGAATTTCAACATTACCAACTTGTCGCATACGTTTTTTACCTTTTTTCTGTTTTTCTAATAATTTTCGTTTTCGAGAAATATCACCACCATAACATTTTGCAGTTACATCTTTACGAAGTGCTTTTATAGTTTCGCGAGAAATAACTTTTACACCAATGGCTGCTTGAATAGGAATATCAAACTGTTGACGCGGAATTAATTCCTTCAATTTCTCACACATTTTTTTACCAATATGATAAGCATTATCTACGTGAATCAGTGAAGATAAAGCATCAATTATAGTGGCATTTAATAATATATCAACTTTAACCAAACTTGAAGTTCTCATTCCTATAGGAGAATAATCAAACGAGGCATAACCTTTAGAAACAGTTTTCAATCGGTCATAAAAATCAAATACTATTTCTGCTAATGGCATATCAAAAGTCAATTCAACACGTTCCGTAGTCAAATAAGTTTGGTTGGTAATCACACCACGTTTTTCTATACACAAACTCATTACATTACCCACAAAATCAGATTTGGTAATGATAGTTGCTTTGATATAAGGTTCTTCAACACGCTCTAATTTTGAAGGTTCGGGCAAATCCGAAGGATTGTTTACAACCATTCCTTTTTCTGGATCTTTTTTGGTATAAGCCAAGTAAGAAACGTTAGGAACAGTAGTGATTACTGTCATATTGAACTCGCGTTCTAATCGTTCTTGGATGATTTCCATATGCAACATTCCTAAAAATCCACATCTAAAACCAAAACCTAAAGCAGCAGAACTTTCAGGTAGAAAAACAAGAGAAGCATCGTTCAATTGTAATTTCTCCATAGAGTTACGCAATTCTTCATAATCCTCAGTATCTACAGGATAAATTCCGGCAAAAACCATTGGTTTTACATCTTCAAAACCAGTAATCATATTAGTTGTTGGCGTTTTTGCATCAGTCAGAGTATCACCAACTTTTACCTCTTTAGCTTCTTTTATTCCAGAAATCAAATAACCCACATCGCCAGCAGAAATAACTTGTTTGGGAACTTGGTTCAATTTTAATGTTCCAATTTCATCAGCAAAATATTCATTGCCAGTTGCCATAAATTTTATTTTCTGACCTTTACGAATTTCGCCATTTTTAACTCTAAAAATAACTTCAATTCCTCTAAACGGATTATAAACCGAATCAAAAATCAAAGCTTGTAATGGCTCATCAATATTTCCTTTTGGTGGTGGAATTCTTTCGATGATAGCAGCCAAAATATTTTCGACCCCAAAACCAGTTTTTCCAGAAGCATGTATAATTTCGTCAAGCTTACATCCTAATAAATCAACAATATCATCACTAACTTCCTCTGGATTGGCACTTGGCAAATCAACTTTGTTTAACACAGGAATAATTTCTAAGTCATTATCTAAAGCCAAATACAAATTAGAAATAGTTTGAGCTTGTATACTTTGTGCCGCATCAACAATCAATAATGCACCTTCGCAAGCAGCTATTGAACGAGAAACTTCGTACGAAAAATCAACGTGACCAGGAGTATCAATTAAATTTAAAATATATTCTTCTCCTTTATAAGTATACTCCATTTGAATAGCATGACTTTTTATAGTAATACCACGCTCACGTTCCAAGTCCATATTATCAAGCAATTGTGCTTTTTCTTCACGAGCAGTAACCGTTTGAGTTGCACCAAGAAGTCTATCGGCAAGTGTGCTTTTTCCGTGATCAATGTGAGCAATAATGCAAAAATTTCGTATATTTTTCATTCTCTTTTTATGTCAAATTTTTTGGGCGTGACCACAAGGGTCGAGCTATCCGCTATATCTTTTGTTCCGCTATCGCTTCACAAAAGGATGCCGCTTCTATCCCTCACGCAATCGAAATTTGATCTAAAATACCTGACAGCCACTAGCTG
>JAYTIV010000185.1:0-2938 GCA_043731625.1 Flavobacterium sp.
TGGCTTCTATGTATCCATTTTATAGGAGTTTCATCTCCTTTTTCAGCTACTAAATCTTTAGCAAATCTAGAAATTGGATGAAACGGATCGTCATTTATTTCTGAACCTTCAACAATGGGCATATATTCGTCTAAAAGTTCTATCATCTTACGAGCCAATCGTGTTTTGGCTTGTCCTCGAAGTCCTAATAAATTGATATTGTGTCGTGAAAGAATGGCTCGTTCTAATTCAGGAATTACTGTATTTTCAAAACCGTGAACACCTTCAAAAACTGGTTTCCCTGATTTTATTTTTTCTCTTAAATTATCTCGCAATTCATCTTTGATACTTCTTGAAATGTATCCCGCTTTTTTTAATTCTCCTATTGTTTTTATATTTTCTATTTTCATTTAAAAGTGAAATTGTTATTGATATTGTTATTGAAATTGATATTGATTTTACTTAATCTTCTTTTTTCTATTGGTTTCATAATCTTCAAAAATCATTTCTCCTAAACCTTTCAAGCCTGTATAAAATGCTTTCCCTTGATTGGCTTCAGTAAAATGATTGACAAATTTTTGCAAATAAGGATCGTTGGCAATCATAAAAGTAGTAATTGGTATGTGCAATTTTCTGGCTTGTTGTGCTTGGTTGTAGCATTGTTCTACAATATATTCATCAAGACCATTACTGTTCATATAATAGGTGCCATCTTTTTCGCGAACACAACTTGGTTTACCGTCTGTAATCATAAATATTTGCTTGTTGGTATTTCGTTTTCTACGCAAAATATCCATTGCCAATTGCAAGCCAGCAACTGTATTGGTATGATAAGGTCCCACTTTTAGGTACGGTAAATCTTTTATTGCAATTGGCCAAGCATCATTACCAAAAACAATAACATCTATGGTATCTTTTGGATAACGAGTCGTGATTAATTCTGCCAAAGCCATTGCTACTTTTTTGGCTAGAGTAATTCTATCTTCACCATATAATATCATACTATGACTAATATCTATCATCAAAACAGTACTCATTTGTGCTTTGAATTTAGATTCTTCAACAACCAAATCGTTTTCTGTCAATCTAAAATCGTCAACACCATTATTAATTTGTGCGTTACGCAAACTTTCTGTCAAGGAAATATTTTCTATACCATCACCAAAATGATAATCTCTGAATTCTCCGGTTTGTTCATCACCACTTCCAGAGTATTTTGTTTTATGATTACCCGTTCCTGAACGTTTTAAATTTCCGAAAATTTGGTCAAGTGCACTTTGTCGAATTGCCCTTTCGGTTTTGGATGTAATTCCTGTTCCGGATGTACCATCTTCTTTTAATTCGTCTCGGATGTAACCTTTTTTCTTTAAATCTTCAATAAAATCATCAATGGTATAATTTTTATCTGTTAGTTTATATTCTTTATCTAACTGACGCAACCAATCAATAGCTTCATCAAAATCTCCTGAAGTATGAGTGATTAATTCTTTGAAAATTTCAAAGAGTTTATCAAACGGCGATTGAAAAGGTGCTTCGTATTTCTTAAAAAAAAATCCTTTGTTGTTATAGTCTCGCATAGTGTATAAAAGTACTCAATTAGTATATTTTATTGATTCAAACGATTATTAATTTTTAGTTAAAAGTAATCACCAAAAAATTATCTTACTTTTGATAATAATTTATAAATTAATATTTTGGAATATCTAGGGTATATCGGAGCACTTTTTATTGGAATTATTTTAGGACTCACTGGTGGTGGTGGTTCTATTTTGACTGTTCCAATACTAGTCTATATTTTGGGATACAATCCTGTAATTGCATCGGCTTATTCTCTATTTATAGTAGGTATGACATCTGCATTTGGGACTATAATGAATTTCAAAAAAGGTATTGTAGAAGTAAAAACAGCAATATTTTATGCGATTCCTTCATTTATAGCCGTTTTTTTTACTAGAAAATTTATTGTCCCTGCCATTCCCAATATTATTTTTAGTACTTCAAGTTTTAGTTTGTCTAAAAACACCTTTTTAATGCTTCTTTTTGCAATTGTAATGTTGATGGCAGCATTGTCTATGTTAAGAAAAAGAACCGTATTATCAACTGAAATAGAAACGAAACCAAATTTAATTTTTACTATTTTTAAAATTATTCTAATTGGTGTTTTAATAGGACTTATTGGTGCAGGTGGTGGATTCTTAATAATACCTGCATTAGTTTTTGTTGCCAAATTACCTATGCGAAAAGCTATTGGAACTTCACTATTTATTATTGCACTCAATTCATTAATTGGGTTTTCTGGAGATTTAGGAAGTTTTGATATTGAATGGAAATTTTTGCTTATTTTCACATCATTAGCAATGATCGGAATTTTTGCTGGATTATATTTGAATAAATTCAGTAATGAAAACCAACTTAAAAAAGGTTTTGGATGGTTTGTTTTAGTAATGGCAATTTTTATATTTGTCAAAGAATTATTTCTGAAATAGAAATTATAAATTAATAAATATTTATGATTTACACAATATTAATTCTATATATTTGTTTTCTATTATCACAAAACATTAATTTACAACTTTAAAAAAAATAATAATGAAAAAATTAGTTTCGACATTAACATTACTTGCATTAGTATTCTCTATGAATGTAAACGCTCAAGAAGAACCAAAAAAAGAAAAAGCAAAAACTGAAAAATCTTGTGCAAAAGAAGAAAAAAAATCTTGCGGAAAAGAGAAAAAAAGTTGTTGTTCTGCAAAAAAAGCTGAAGAGAAAAAAGCTTAATTAAAACTTAATTATAAATTCCTAAAAAGAGTGTTTGAAATTTCAGACACTCTTTTTTATTTTAAAGTTAAAATGTATTATATAACTTTAAAAATAATTAATTTTGTATACTAAATTTAATTTTATGAAAATCGAACAAATATATACCGGATGTATTGCTCAAGCTGCCTATTATCTAGAA
>JAYTIV010000186.1:0-18998 GCA_043731625.1 Flavobacterium sp.
CAAAAAGATGAAACCGATGTTGCCGATTATCCTTTATTGGATATAAATGAAACACCAGGTAAATTAGTTTCTATAAAATATCCAATGATTGGTCAAAAATCAGAAAAACCTAAAGTTGGAATTTATAATCTAGCAACAGGTAAAACAGTTTTTATTGCTCCAAGAAACAATCAAGATGATTATTTAACCAATCTTTCTTGGTCGCCAGACGAGAAATATATTCTTATTGCTGAATTGAATCGTGGGCAAAACGATATGTGTCTGAATGTTTATGATGCCAATTCTGGAAAATTTATCAAAACCATTTTAAATGAAACCAATACTGCTTGGGTTGAACCAGAACACGATGCTTATTTCCCAAATTCAAATTCAAATAATTTTATATGGTTTAGCGAAAAAGAAGGTTTTCAAAACTTATACTACTATACTATTGAAGGTAAACTGATTAAACAATTGACTAATAATAAATTTCCCACACGAGAAATTATTGGTTCAAATCCAACTGGAACAGAAATTTATTATAAAGCTACAGGTGAAAATGGTAGTAATATGTTGGTGTATAAAGTAGATTTAAAAGGTAAACAAACTTTAATCACAAAAGATCAAGGAGTACATAATGTTGTAATTTCAGCAGATGGAAATTGGTTTTTTGATGAATTTTCAAATCATTCAACACCTTCAAAATCTATTTTGTATGATAAAAAATTAAAAGCCACAACCTTATTAGTGAGTAAAAATAAATATGAAGGTTACGAAATGGGTACTGCCGATATCAAAACAATAAAAGCTGGTGATGGAACAACCGATTTATTCACAAGATTAATTAAACCAAGTAATTTTGATCCTACTAAAAAATATCCAGTTTTGGTTTATGTTTATGGTGGTCCACACGCACAAATGATTACTAATTCCTATCTTGATGGTGCCAATCTATGGATGTATTGGATGGCAGAGCAAGGATATTTGGTATTTACTGTTGACAATCGTGGTTCTGACAATCGTGGTTTTGCTTTTGAAAGTGTGATTCACGGTAAATTGGGTGTAAACGAAATGGACGATCAATTGAAAGGTGTTGACTACTTAAAATCATTACCTTATGTTGATGGAAATCGTTTAGCAGTTCACGGTTGGAGTTTTGGAGGATTTATGACTACTTCCTTAATGTTGAGAAAACCAGACGCTTTTAAAGTAGGTGTTGCTGGTGGACCAGTTACTGATTGGAAATGGTATGAAGTAATGTATGGCGAACGTTATATGGATACTCCAGCAGAAAATCAAAAAGGTTTTGACGAATCAAATACCTTGAATTATGTGAAAGATTTGAAAGGAAAATTACTTTTAATTCACGGAACAAGTGATGATACAGTCGTAATGCAACATAATTTAGCTCTTACTAAAAAATTCATTGAAGCAGGAAAACAAGTCGATTTTTTCCCTTATCCGATGGCAAAACACAATGTTTTCGGAAAGGACAGAGTACACTTGATGACCAAAGTTCTCAATTATGTAATTGATAACAATAAATAAAAAAACAAAACCCGAAAGCATCAACTTTCGGGTTTGTTTTATTAACTAAAATATAAAATACACCTAATAGATTTTGAATTTTATTAAAAACATTCTCATTTTTTGTCATTTCGACGAAGGAGAAATCACATTAGGAGAGCAACAGATTTGATTTCTCCTTCGTCGAAATGACAAAATAAAATATTAATTTATTATTCAATTTTGGCTGATAATTCAAACCAACGTTCTTCTTTATTTTCAATTTTACTAATGATGGTTTCAAGCTCTTTCGCTTTAATAGAAATGGCATCATCGGCTACTTTTCCATCAGAAAAAAGTTGTTCAATTTGCTTTTTCTCATATTCCAAATCTTTGATTTCTCTTTCTATTTTTTGAAATTCTTTTTGCTCATTAAAAGTCAATCCTGCAGTACTATTTTGCTGTTTCCAATCTTTTTTCTCCGATTTATTTTCTTCTTTTTGAGCAACATCTGCACTATCTTCATAGGCTCTAAAATCTGAATAATTGCCTGGAAAATCTTCAATTTCTCCTTCACCTCGAAAAACAAATAAATGGTCTACAATTTTATCCATAAAATACCTGTCGTGAGACACCACAAGCAAGCAACCCGGATAATCTAGTAGAAAACTTTCTAAAACATTTAGTGTTACAATATCCAAATCATTGGTAGGTTCATCAAGTATCAAAAAGTTGGGATTCTGAATCAAAACGGTACATAAATACAATCGTTTAAGTTCACCACCACTCAATTTTTCTACAAAATCGTGTTGCTTTTTTCTATCAAAAAGAAAACGTTCTAACAATTGTCCGGCAGAAATAATTTTCCCTTTTGTAAGCGGAATATATTCGCCATATTCTTTGATAATATCAATAACTTTTTGACCTGGTTTTGGATTAATTCCACTTTGTGTATAATACCCAATTTTTATGGTGTCTCCTTTGATAACTTTTCCTCCGTCAAGCGGGATAGTTCCTGTAATTAAGTTTAGAAATGTTGATTTTCCAGTTCCGTTTTTACCAATAATGCCTATTCTTTCTCCTCGTTGAAAATCAAAACTAAAATTATCCAGAATTACGCGATCTTTAAACTTTTTAGAAATTTTGTGAAGCTCAATAATTTTGCTTCCCATTCGTTCCATATTTATTTCGAGTTCAACCACATTTTCGCGACGACGACTTTGCGCTTTTTCTTTAATCACATAAAAATCATCTTGCCGTGATTTAGATTTGGTAGTTCTTGCTTTGGGTTGTCTTCGCATCCATTCTAATTCCTTTACAAAAAGGTTTTGCGCTTTGTCAACACTCGAATTTTCCGAAGCAATTCGTTCTTCTTTTTTCTCTAAATAGTACGAATAATTCCCTTTGTATTGGTATAATTTTCCGTTGTCTAATTCAATTATTTCGTTGCAAACTCGTTCTAGAAAAAAACGATCGTGCGTCACCATAAATAAAGTAATATTTTCTTTGGCAAAATAACTTTCAAGCCATTCAATCATCTCTAAATCAAGATGATTAGTAGGTTCGTCGAGAATTAATAAATCTGGTCGGTTGATAAGAATAATTGCTAATGAAAGTCGTTTTTTCTGTCCACCAGAAAGGTTTTTTACTTTTAATTTAAAATCTTCTAGTTTTAATTTAAAAAGAATTTGTTTGAATTGAGTTTCAAAATCCCAAGCATTAAATTGATCCATTTTGTCAAATGCTTTCTGATATGCATCTGAATCTTCTGGGTTTTCTAAGGCTTTTTCATAAGCTTCAATAACTTTCAAAGTTTCGTTATCACTGGCAAAAATACTTTCTTCGATAGTCAACTCTTCTTGAAGCAAATTATTTTGAGACAAAAAAGCCATTTTTATCTCTTTTCGCAACACAACTTGTCCTGTGTCGGGTTCATCTAAACCATTTATAATGTTCATGATACAAGTTTTACCAGAACCATTCTTGGCAATGAAAGCTATTTTTTGGTCTTTGTTGATTCCAAACGAAATGTTTTCAAACAAAGTTCTCTCGCCAAACGATTTCGATATATTCTCTACAGATAAATAATTCACAAGTGTATTTTTTTGCAAAAGTAATTTATATTTGTCAAATGCAACTATCGGTAATCATTCTTAATTTTAACGTCAGTAAATTTCTTGAACAATGCGTCTTAAGTGTTCAGGAAGCCATACAAACTATTGATGCTGAAATCATTGTAATTGACAACAACTCTACAGATGACAGTTGCCAAATGATGAAAAAGCGTTTTCCGAACATAAAACTCATCGAAAACAAAGAAAATTCTGGTTTCCCAAAAGGAAATAATATAGGAGTTGCACAAGCAAAAGGCGATTATATTTGTATTCTCAATCCAGATACAGTAGTTGCAGAAGATACTTTTATCAAAGTATTAGACTTTGCAAAATCAAAACAAGATATCGGAATTGTAGGTTGCCATCTTATTGACGGAACGGGAAATTTTTTGCCAGAAAGCAAACGTGGCGTTCCAACTCCTTGGGTTGCTTTTACGAAAGTGATGGGTTTGTATCGTTATTTTCCTAAAAACAAATGGTTCAATCAATATTATGCTCAAGATATTGATGAAAATCAAACCGATAAAGTTGCTATTTTGGTAGGTGCTTTTATGGTAATGAAGAGAGCGTTATATAATGAAGTTGGCGGTTTTGATGAAAACTGTTTTATGTATTCTGATGATATCGATTTGAGTTATATGGTGCTTAAAAAAGGAAAATCAAATTATTATTTCCACGAAACATCGGTTATTCATTACAAAGGTGAAAGTACCATAAGAGATAATACCTATATGAAACGTTTTCGTGAAGCGATGCATTTTTTCTATAACAAACACTTTAAAGTTTCGATTTTTTTTGATGTTTTTATGAAAATTGGCGCCTTCTTTTTTTCGCTTTTTAAGAAAAGTCAAGCAGTAGTTGAAACCCGAAAAATTGACACTTATTTTATGGTAACTGATGATGAAAAAACAAAAAATAAAGTTGAAAACTTGTTAGGAAAAAAAGTCACCACCATCCAAACAACACAAAAAAATACTATACATTCGCTAATAGGCAATGATGTTTTAAATTACGAGATTATTTTTGATAATAATTATAGTAGTTTCAAATCTATTATTCAAAGTATGAAGGAGTTAAAAAACTCAAATTGTACTTTTAAAATACTGCCAAAAAATTCAAATTTTATTATTGGTAGCAATAGTAGTTTTGATAGAGGAGAAATTCTTGAGATTTCAGAATAGATTTTTCTAGATTTCAACATAAAATTAGTGAATTCTTGGCAAAAGCTAAATAAAATTACTAATTTCGCAAACAGAAAATAAAAAACCAGCTGAAGGTTAATAATATGGCAAGATTCGAATTAAAACTTCCTAAAATGGGAGAAAGTGTTGCAGAAGCAACAATTACCAACTGGTTAAAAGAAGTTGGAGACAAAATCGAAATGGACGAAGCCGTACTTGAAATTGCTACTGATAAAGTAGACAGTGAAGTACCAAGTGAAGTTTCGGGTGTTTTGGTCGAAAAATTGTTTAATAAAGACGATTTAGTAAAAGTAGGTCAAACCATTGCTATTATAGAAACCGAAGGCGGAAGTGTTACCGAAACTGTTAAAGCAGTTGAAGCTCCAATAGCAGTTGCAGTTGCAGAAGTTGCAAAAACAATAGAAGCTGCCAAAGATTATGTTGCTGCTCCAAAAACAACTACTCCACAAGATTTTTCACAATCAGATAAATTCTTTTCTCCTTTAGTAAAAAATATTGCTAAAGAAGAAGGCGTTTCTATTGCCGAATTAGAATCTATTTCAGGAACAGGAAATGATGGTCGTGTCACCAAAAATGATATTTTAGAATATATAGAAAACCGAAATTCAAAAGGAAATAATGCTCCAGTAGCAACTCCAACAGAAGTTCAAAGCACACCAATTGCAACAACACAGCAACCAGTTCAACAAACAACTCCTACAGTAGAACCAGTAATAAATACGGAACAAAACGTTACTCCAAAAGCAATTCCAGTTTCGGTAAATGGTCAGGATGAAATTGTAGAAATGGACAGAATGCGCAAGCTTATTTCTGGATATATGGTGGCATCGTTGCAAACTTCTGCACACGTGCAATCGTTTATAGAAGTTGATGTAACCGCCATTTGGGATTGGAGAGAAAAAAATAAAAATGCTTTCGAAAAAAGAGAAGGCGAAAAACTGACTTTCACTCCTATTTTTATGGAAATTGTTGCCAAAGCATTGAAAGATTTCCCAATGATGAATATTGCAGTAGATGGTGATTATATTATCAAAAAGAAAAACATCAATCTAGGAATGGCAGCAGCATTGCCAAACGGTAATCTTATTGTTCCTGTTATAAAAAATGCCGATCAACTCAATTTATTGGGAATGGCAAAAGCAGTAAACGATTTAGGAAATCGTGCAAAAGCCGGAAAACTAAAACCAGATGATACACAAGGCGGAACCTATACTGTTACCAATGTAGGTACTTTTGGTTCTGTATTTGGTACACCAATTATTAACCAACCACAAGTTGGAATTCTAGCTCTTGGTGCCATTAGAAAAGTTCCTGCAGTTATCGAAACTCCTGAAGGTGATTTTATTGGAATTCGCAAAAAAATGTTCTTGTCGCATAGCTACGATCATCGTGTTGTAGATGGCGCACTTGGTGGTAGTTTTGTAAAACGAGTTGCCGATTATATGGAAGCTTTTGATGAAAATAGAGATTTTTAAAATAACAAAAAAACCTTTTAAAGTTATACTTTAAGAGGGTTTTTTAAAATATATACAATGAAAAAAATTATTTTTTTAATGTTATTTATTACGAATACTTTGTTCTCTCAGAATGTAGTTTTGGATACAACTTTTGGAACTAATGGTATTACATTAAACCCTGTTTCGCAAACAAATGAATCAATATTGGGTCTAGAATTTCAATCTGATGGAAAAATAATTTGCATTACTTCTTTTAATAATCAAAATAACAGCAATATTTCTTTGACAAAATACTCGAGCGAAGGAATTTTAGACACATCTTTTGGTTCTAATGGTTATGTTTACACTTCATTAAATTCAGATTTCCCAATTAATTCATTTAAAGTTCAAAATGATGATAAAATTATAGTATCAGGTAGAAATACAGAAAATGGAAATCAAATTTCAATAGTAAGATATAATTTTGATGGAACTATTGATACTACATTTGGAAATAATGGTTTTTCCCAAGGATTTTCTAATTTTTCAGATTCAACAATTGATATTCAGGCAGATCTAAAAATAATATTAGCTGGAAGCTATAGTGGTTTTGAAGGTCGTGATTTTGGAATAATTCGATTAAATAATGATGGTACTTTAGATGAAACTTTTGGAATTAGTGGTAAAGTAAATTATAATTTAGGTATACCCACAAACAACACATTTTCCGACGATGTGGTATATAGTGTTAAAGCTTTGAGTGATAACAAAATTATAATTTCCGGATATACTTATTTAAATGAAATTAATGGAAATGATTTTGCAATGATAAAATTAAATACGGATGGTTCATTAGATACAAGTTTTAATAATAGTGGAAAATTAATTGATGATTATGGTGGGTCTGAGTATTTTGTATGCCTAACAATTGATTCCGAAAATAATATATATGTTGGTGGTCTTTCTAGCTTTAATTCATTAACAAGTGTGGCATTTGGTAAATATAGCCTAGACGGTGTTTTAGTTACTAATTTTGGTAATCAAGGAAAAGTTATTACTTCCTCAAATACAGGAAATTATATGTCAATATCTGATATTGTAGTTGGTCAAGACGGAAGTATAGTTTGTGCAGGTTCAGATTATAATCCAAATAGTTTAACAAGTGATATGTTGTTATTAAAATATACATTAAATGGAAATCTAGACACTACTTTTGATTCAGATGGTATATTTATAAAAGATTATAATAATTTAAGTGATAATTTATCAGCTTTAAAAATTAAATCTGATGGGAAAATTTTATGTGGTGGAAATATAAATTTAGGCACTCAAAGTGGGACAGATTCTGGATTAGTTCAGTTTTCTATCACTAACTTATCAACTTCCCAATATTCAAAATCACAATTTTATGTTTCACCAAATCCATTTGTAAATTTTATTAATTTAAATTTTTCTAGTATCAAATCACTTGAATTAAATATTGAATTGTTTGATATAAATGGCAGAAAAATTCATAACCTTTTGAAAAATAAACAATTTACATCTGGAAATAATCAACTAAAAATTGATTTGCCAGAATCTCTAGCCAATGGTTTATATTATTTAATAATTAAAAATGGTCAAAATACAACTACGTTGAAAGTTTTTAAATAATCAAAAAAAAAACTTTTAGAATGAAATTTTATAAGGTTTTTTATTAGGATATTAAGGAGTTTGTTATTTTTAGAAAAATCAATTATTAAAACAATTTTTCTCGTAATCAATAATAAATTCTACTAATTTTTCTTCATTCCTAATTTTGAATTCATCGTTTTTTAATTTTTCAAATAAGATTTTACAATCCGAAAATTTTGCCAACATTTCTTTCTGAGTTATTAATCTACTCAATCCGTTTGGAATTAATTCTATAATTTCTTGATTTGGTTTTTTAACTAAAAATACTCTATAAATAGCAAAATATGGACTTCTTTTTGTTACAACTTTTACTAATTTATAAAATAATTTTACATTATTTGAATAATATCTTTCGGCGAAAATACTATCATCAACATTATCATATGTTGTTACTTTATCATCCATTCTAATTTTGAAAGATTTTAAATCTTTTGGATAATAGTCTTTTATCACTCCATCATTAATTACTGTTATTTTTTCTTGAATTGATAAAATTTTATTATTTTTAAAAATCATATCTCCTTCAATTAAAATTTGAACACTTAAACTATCATTTTCTTTAGTTGTAATTTGGCCGTAATAGGTTTGTGAAAAACACATTGATAGTTGAAAAAAAAATAGTGTCGAAATTAATAGTTTCATAGTTATTTTAAATTTAATTATTGGATTGTACATTTATTTGATTTTTTTTAATTATAATTTCAACGTTCAAATGCATTTTATCAATTCTTTTTATATCAGCTTTGAATAAATATTTTTTAAGCACAAACATTTTAATATCTATAATGTTTACTAATTGTTTATTTATTAAGTATAAATAAAAAAATTAATTAAAAAAATTGAATTGTTATTCTAATATGTCTGAATTAAAACATCCGTTGGTATGTTTAATCTTGTATGCAATTGTCTAATCATTTCTAGTGATAGTTTTCTTTTTTTGTTCAGAATTTCACTAGCGCGACTTTTAAAACCAATAATTTTAGCTAAATCGTTTTGGGTATATCCCATTTGTTCCATTCTAAATTTTATTGCTTCTATTGGATCTGGCATTTCAATCGGAAAATGTTCCTTTTCATATTGGTCAATTAAAATTCCTAAAAGTTCTAATTCGTCTCCTTCTTCTGTTCCTCTTTTTGCATCAAAGATTATTTCAAGTCTTTCTAAAGCTTGATTATAATCGTTTTCTATTTTAATAAGATTTATATTCATATTCTATATTGTGTTAGCATTAATTTTATCATATTCAGCGTGAGTTCCTATAAATCGTATCCAAATCATTTCATATTCAAAATTTATTTTTACAATTAACCGGTAATTATTTCCTTTGATATTAAAAACAATTCGATTTTCACTTAAAATACTCGCACTAGGATATTCTTCTTTTATTTCGTTTGGGTTTTGCCAAGTTGCTATACTGGCTTCTCTATACCACGATTTCAACTGTTGTTCGCAATCAGAATGAATTCCCCAAAATTCCCTCAATATTTTTACCGCTATTACTCTCAACTTTTTTATCAAAGATATAAAATATTTCCCATTTTGGTAACTTATTTTCATTTATTTTAAAAATAAATATAATAAACTTTTTTTTAACCATTTGATAATTTACCTATAACATCTTTTTTTATTTCAGAAATCTTCAAAACATCGATAAACGGTAACATCAAAACTTTATATTTGTTCTTCTAAAAATTATAAATGGAACTCAAACTCACAAGACCTATCTGTTTTTTTGATCTTGAAACTACAGGAATAGAAGTCTCTAAAGATAGAATCGTAGAAATCTCAATTTTCAAAGTTTTCCCCAACGGAAACAAGGAAAGTAAAACGTGGTTGGTCAATCCAGAAATGCCAATACCACCACAATCAACTGCAATACACGGAATTACAAACGAAAAAGTAGCAAACGAACCCACTTTCAATACCTTAGCATCACAAGTTCATGCGATGATAAAAGATAGTGATTTGGCTGGTTTTAATTCGGACAGATTCGACATACCATTACTTGCAGAAGAATTGCTTCGAGCAGGAGTAGATTTTGATATGAAAAGTCGCGTATCTGTAGATGTGCAAACTATTTTTCATAAAATGGAAGAACGCACTTTGAGTGCAGCACTCAAATTCTATTGCGGAAAAAGTCTAGAAAATGCCCATTCTGCCGAAGCTGATACAATGGCAACCTATGAAATCCTCAAAGCACAACTCGATCGTTATCCTGAATTAGAAAACGACATGAAAACCTTATCTGAATTTACAACTCGCAAGAAATCACTCGATTTTGCTGGTTTTATAGGCATCAATGAAGATGGTCAAGAAATTTTTGCTTTCGGAAAACATAAAGGCGTTTTAGTAGATGATGTTTTTGATAAAGAACCAGGCTATTTTGGCTGGATTCAAAACGCTGATTTCCCGTTATATACCAAAAAAGTTTTAACTGCAATCAAGTTGAGAAAACTCAATACAAAATAAGTTCTTGAAAAAAGTAACAACCAAAGAATGAAAATAATTTGCATAGGTAGAAATTATACCAAACATATAGAAGAGTTACAAAATGAGCGTCCAGAAGAACCTGTGGTGTTTATAAAACCCGATTCTGCTATATTACTCAAACAACATCCGTTTGTAATACCAGAGTTTTCACAAGACATTCATCACGAAATAGAACTCATTGTGAAAATAAACAAAGTAGGAAAATACATCGAACCGAAATTTGCTCATAAGTACTATGATGAGATAAGTGTAGGTATCGATTTTACCGCTCGCGATTTACAACAAAAACTGAAAAATGCAGGTTTGCCTTGGGAAAAATCAAAGGCTTTTGACGGTTCAGCGGTTATTGGAGACTTTATATCGAAAAAAATTTTTAGTTCGTTAGAAAGTATTAATTTTGAACTATCAAATAACGGAAAAACTGTTCAAAAGGGAAATTCTAGCTTGATGTTGTGGAAAATTGACGAACTTATTTCATACGTTTCTCAGTACTTTACACTCAAAATTGGAGACATCATTTTTACAGGAACGCCAGAAGGAGTTGCAGCCGTAAAACCCGATGACGTTTTAGAAGGATTTTTAGAAAATAATAAACTATTTACAATTAAAGTAAAATAAATGGCCCTAAACTACAACTTAGCGAAAGTATATGCACTTTCAGACAATGATCCTGAATTTGTAAACCAAATCATCTCACTTTTTGTGACCGAAGTTCCTTTGGATTTAATTCAAATAAAGTTAGGAATCAAAACCAAAGACTACAAATTAGCCTATGCTTATGCTCACAAAATCAAACCTTCATTAGATTTAATGGGTATGTCAGTTGCCTTCGAAGAAATTCTTCAAATAGAAGCTTGGACAAAAGCCGAAGGAAAACGCAAAGAAATTCAAGCCACTTTTGATAGCGTCGAATCTCAAATAGAAAAAGCAGCAAAAGAAATCACAAAAGATTTCAGTCTATAATACTATTCAAATCTTGAGCTTGTCTTGCTGTACGCTGCAAGCTCTTTTTTTGAATTGTTTTTTTAAACACAAACAAAAGGAGCTTCCGTTGGTCGCTCTTTTTTTGTTATAAAAAATACCATTCAAAACAGCAAGGCTTTTCACTTCCATCAAGGCTAAAATAGCAGCTGTCATCCGTCTTAAATTTGTATCTTTGGGAACAAAATAAATTAAAAAAAATTCCATAAATAATAATGAAAGCTACCATAGTAACCATTGGCGACGAAATTCTTATTGGTCAAATTGTCGATACCAATTCAGGATTTATTGCCAAATCGCTAGATAAAATAGGAATAGAAGTTACTGAAATGATTTCTATATCAGATCAAAAACAGCATATACTCGATACTTTTTCTCAATTACAGAATAAAGTTGATTTGGTCATTATCACTGGAGGATTAGGACCAACAAAAGACGATATTACCAAACATACTTTTTGCGAATATTTTCAAGATACCTTAATCCGTAATCAAGAAGTAGAAGATCACGTGGTGAATATGTTTCAAAATCTTTTTAAAATTGAAGCGTCACAAATCAACAAAGACCAAGCATTGGTTCCTTCAAAATGTATCGTCCTAAAAAACATAAACGGCACTGCACCAGGAATGTGGATGAAAAAAGAAAACACCGTTTTCATTTCGCTGCCAGGCGTACCTTATGAAATGAAAGGTATTCTAAGCAACGAAATCATTCCTAAACTTGTACAAGAATACAAAAGACCTTATATTATTCATAAAACTATTCTTACCTACGGTCAAGGAGAAAGCAGAGTTGCAGAACGCATAGAAGATTGGGAAAACAACTTGCCAAGTTTCATTAAATTAGCCTATTTGCCAAGTCCAGGACGAGTACGCTTACGACTTTCGGCTCGAGGTACAGATAAAGATTTATTAGAAAAAACCATAGAAGAAAAAGTACAAACACTCACAACATTAATCGGTGATATTATTGTTGGTTTTGATGATAATGAAACCATAGAAGTTGTTTTAGGCAGATTATTAACACAACAAAACAAGAGTATTTCTACAGCAGAAAGTTGTACAGGTGGCAAAATAGCTCAAGTTATAAGTTCAGTAGTTGGAGCATCCAATTATTTTAAAGGAAGTATTGTGTCTTATGCTACAGAAGCCAAAATAAATGTACTCGGAATCTCAGAAAACTTAATTTCTGAATTTTCTGTAGTAAGCGCAGAAGTTGCTAAACAAATGGCTATAAATTGTAAAAAAATCATGAAAACTGATTTTTCTATCGCCACAACTGGAAATGCAGGACCACAAAAAGGAGATTCAAATGCAGCAATAGGAACTGTTTTTATTGCCATTGCAACACCCGAAGAAGTTGTAGTTCAGGAATTTAATTTCGGGCAACCACGAGAAA
This sequence comes from Flavobacterium sp., assembly GCA_043731625.1. Lineage (GTDB taxonomy): Bacteria > Bacteroidota > Bacteroidia > Flavobacteriales > Flavobacteriaceae > Flavobacterium. The sequence goes on from JAYTIV010000186.1 coordinate 12,781, forward strand.
AAGTAATTGATAGAACCGTAAATAAAAGTTTAGAAATGCTGCAAAAAGAAATTTTAAAAAATCTAGTTTAAATTTTTGTTTCATCCGTTTATTTTTCTTTTCTTTGCACCCTGATTTTGAATAACGATAAAAGATAAGCATAATGTCAAGAGTTTGTGACCTTACAGGAAAAAGAGCGATGGTAGGAAATAATGTTTCTCACGCTATGAACAAGACAAAGAGAAAATTCTCTGTGAACTTGGTTAAAAAACGTTTTTACCTTCCTGAAGAAGATAGATGGATTACTCTAAGAGTAGCCGCTTCTACAATAAAAACAATTAATAAAAATGGAATCGCTGCAGTTTTGAAAAAAGCACAGTCAGAAGGATTTATTAAATAATCTATTCCTAAATAAATATAAAGCAAGATGGCAAAGAAAGGTAATAGAATTCAAGTAATATTAGAATGTACTGAACACAAAACAACAGGTGTTGCAGGAACTTCTAGATATATAACAACAAAGAACAAAAAAAATACTCCAGATAGATTAGAGATTAAAAAATTTAATCCAATCTTGAAAAGAGTAACTGTTCACAAAGAAATTAAATAATAATAAAGATTTTAATAAAAATCTCTAATCTATAAATTTTAGAGACTCTATTAAAATTCAAATAAAATTTGAACCATGGCAAAGAAAACCGTAGCATCGTTACAAACATCTTCTAAGAGATTATCAAAAGCCATCAAAATGGTAAAATCTCCAAAAACAGGTGCATATACTTTCGTAGAAAGCATTATGACTCCAGAAGAAGTAGATACTTTCTTAAAAAAGAAATAATCTAAAATAAATTTATACTAAAGCTACTTTCTTTCGGAAGTAGCTTTTTTATTTTTATATTTACCAGATTATATTTGTATTAATCCCAAGAGATAAATACTTCATTCTTAATACTTTTTAAATAATGAGTTTTTTTAAAAGAATATTTTCCTCAGAAAAAAAAGACCACAATATTAGTGAACAAGAGAAACAAACTTTAGACAAAGGTCTAGAGAAATCAAAAGTTTCTTTTTTCTCTAAACTTACCAAAGCAATTGCAGGAAAATCTAAAGTAGATGACGAAGTTCTTGATAATCTTGAAGAAATTCTTGTAGCTTCAGATGTTGGAGTAAACACTACTCTAAAAATCATTACAAGAATAGAAAAAAGAGTAGCCGAAGATAAATATTTAGGTACCGAAGAATTAAACCAAATTCTTAGAGACGAAATATCAGGTTTACTTTCTGAAACAAATCTTGGTGAACCTACAGAATTTATCATTCCGCTAAATATAAAACCTTATGTTTTGATGGTTGTTGGAGTTAATGGTGTTGGCAAAACTACCACTATTGGCAAATTGGCTTATCAATTCAAAAAACAAGGTTATAATGTTGTACTTGGTGCAGCAGATACTTTTCGTGCAGCAGCTATAGATCAATTACAAATTTGGGCTGATCGTGTTGGCGTTCCTTTGGTAAAACAACAAATGGGTAGTGATCCTGCATCTGTAGCTTTTGACACGCTACAAAGCGCTGTTGCTCAAAATGCTGATATTGTGATTATTGATACCGCTGGTAGATTGCACAATAAAGTCAACCTTATGAATGAGTTGACCAAAGTAAAAAGAGTGATGCAAAAAGTAGTCGAAGATACTCCAAACGATGTGCTTTTAGTTCTTGATGGTTCTACAGGTCAAAACGCTTTCGAACAAGCCAAACAATTTACAGCTGCTACTGAAGTAACTTGTCTTGCGGTTACAAAACTTGACGGTACAGCAAAAGGTGGTGTCGTTATAGGTATTTCAGATCAATTTCAGATTCCTGTTAAATATATTGGTGTTGGAGAAAGAATAGAAGATTTACAAGTTTTTAATAAATATGAATTTGTAGATTCATTTTTTAAATAAAAAAAATCAAAATAATACAAAAAGGACATTTTAATAAATGTCCTTTTTTTTTAAACTATTGATATAAAGCATTTATTTTTGACCAAAGCTCGTTATCAAATCCTGACAAGGCAAATGTTGGATTAGCTGGATTGGCAACTTCTCCCATTCTTATTATAACCATTTTTTTACTCGGAACTACATATATTTTCTGATCATTTTTTCCTAAAGCACAATACATATCACTTGGTGCATTCGGAATCAAATTACCCGGAAATTGAAATTGAGACTGAGGTAAATGAAAACTTGATTTCCCGTTTAACCACCATAAATAACCATAAGCTTGATTGATACTTTGAGAAGTCGTACTCGCTTGATTGAAGAAACTTTCGCTTACAATTGTTGTTCCATTCCATTTTCCTTTGTTTAATGACATCAACCCAAAGCGAGCCATGTTTCTTGTTGTGCTCCAATAAACACTTAATCCATCACCAGAATTAATCCAAGCTCCGCCAGTCATTCCTAGTTTATCTCTTAATTTGGTATTGAAATAATTTGTCCAAGTTTGTCCGCTTTTTTCAGCAATTACATCTTGCAATTTTACATATACATTATGGTAAGCCCAACGATTTCCTGCATCAGCAACGTATTGCAAATTGGCTGGCGAAACATCATCACCCAAACTATCATTCAAACCAGAATTCATAGACAATAAATTTTTGCATGTTATAAGATTCTCTTTTGCTAATGGCGCACTTGTCCAACCTGTTCCTAAATAATCTGAAACTTTATTGTTTATATTTATCAAACCATCTTGTTGTGCAATTCCTATTGCAGTAGAAGTTAATGTTTTTCCTGCACTTGCCCAATACCATGGCAATGTAGCTGAATGTCCGTTAAAATAATTTTCTAAAACTATTCTGCCGTTTATTAAAATTATAAATGACTTTGTGTTTTTTAATTCTAAAAAATCTAATAAAGGCTGCACTTGTGATTGATTCCATCCTAAGGTAGTAATCGATTTTGTTTCCCAAGTAGTACTTCCATCATTTGGAGGAAAATACATTGCTTCTTCAGGAACATTGGCACAACAATCTTCTTGTGGACCACAACTGTAGCCAAAAACAAGAAGTAGTAATAAAATTGTATATTTTTTCATGACTTTATATTTTATCATTTGACTTAACAAATTCAAAATGGTTTAATCAAAATTAGTTTTTAATCCGTAAAATAAATTGTATTTTTATTTTTTTAATTTCAATATGAAAAAATCAATCCTACTACTAGTATTTTATTTCCTTTTTATTTCTTGTCATAAGGAAATTACTGAAAATGATATTGCAAAAATAAATGGTTATTGGGAAATAGAAAAAGTGGTTTTTCCGGATGGAAATGAAAAAAAATACACCATTAACGAAACGTATGATTATTTTGAAATAAAAAATAATTCAGGATTTCGCAAAAAAGTAAATCCTCAACTAGACGGAACTTTTTTAGTTAATGATACTTTTGAAAAAGTAACTATTAATAAAGAAAAGGAAAATTATTTTCTAAATTATTCAACTTCATTTTCTAAATGGAAAGAAAAAATAATAACACTTTCTGATTCTGAATTAGTTTTAATTAATACCAATAACGAATACCATTACAAAAGAGCAACACCAATAAATATTATTCCCAATGGCAAAAAGACTCAATAACGAAAGCTCTATTGGCGATGTTTTAAAAGAGATTATTCAAGTTAATAAATTGCAACCAGGCATTGACCAAATTGCAGTTAAAGAAGCTTGGAAAGCCTTAATGGGCAATGGTGTAAATAGTTATACCAGAAATATTATCTTAAAAGGAAACACTTTGTATGTTGAGTTAACTTCTGCAGTTTTGAGAGAAGAATTGAGCTTTGGTAAAGACAAAATCATCAAAATGATTAATGAGGAGTTGCGTCGTGACGTTGTAAAAGAAGTTGTGTTGCGATAGGTATTTTAGATTGTTAGAATTTTAAACTAAAAAAATAATCCTTTTTATAAAAAACAAACCCACTTCAATGAAGTGGGTTTGTTTTTATATATCCAAAAAGCCTAAAAAGCTAACTTTCTAGGTAGTCTAATCTAGAATTGCTCTCTACCTGCAAAATGAAAAGCACCTTCTATAGCTGCATTCTCATCGCTATCTGAACCGTGAACTGCATTTTCTCCAATAGAAGTTGCATATTTTTTACGAATAGTTCCTTCTGCTGCATCTGCTGGATTTGTAGCACCAATAAGGTTTCTAAAATCTTCGATTGCATTTTCTTTTTCAAGAATTGCAGCCACAATAGGACCACGAGACATAAATTCAACTAATTCTCCGTAAAAAGGTCTTGCTGCGTGAACTGCATAAAATGCTTGAGCATCTGCTACAGTAAGTTGTGTTAATTTCAAAGAAACAATTTTGAAACCACCTTCAGTTATCATATTTAAAATTCCTCCGATGTGACCGTTTTCAACCCCATCAGGTTTAATCATTGTGAATGTTCTATTCGTTGCCATATACTATTTTTTAATTTGGGTGCAAAAGTAAGCAATTATTTGGATTTTTAAATAGTATGTTTAAGCAATTTTGGAAAACAAATGCATAAAAAAATCCCTTACTAAAAAAGTAAGGGATTTAATATTTATAAAAACCAGTTATTAGTTTTTAACCAATTTGATAGTTTCTGTAGCATTTACTGTAGCGATTTTAGCAAAATAGATTCCAGCATTTAAGCTAGAAGCATTTACTTTAGCTTCGTTTGAAGCACCATTTAAAGTAAGAACCACTTTACCTAAAACATCTACAATTTGTACAGAAGTAATGGCATTGTTTGCAGATACAAAATTCCAGTTATTTGTAGTTGGGTTTGGATAAACTCTAAAGTTATTAGAAGTAAATGTAGTTGTTGCTAAAGGTGCACCAAACTCGAAATCTCCAGAAACTCTATTAAATGTAACTCCATAAGTACCAGCGATTACTGGAATATTATCACTAGTAGTCGCTAACGCTTCTCCAACTGGAAAACTTGTACTACCATAGTTTGGAGTATTCCAAGCACGATTTGTTCTAAATTTAGCACCATTACTTTCAACTGCAGTAATACTATCAATTGAATAATTTGCACCATCTGTTGTAGTTAAGTCAAAATCAAAACCATCACCCCATCCACCAAAAGCTTGACCAGTAAGACTGATTACTGGGAAAACAAAACTATACTCACCAGTTGTTAAGTTGAATGTCACATCATAAGTTCCAGATGTAGGAACTGTAATATTACCACCTGTAGTTGTAGCAACACCGGTTGGCCATCCTGAACCACCATAATTTGGCTGATCCCAATCACGGTTTGTTCTAAATTTTACTTGATTAAAATCTGGAGTACCATTTATTGCTAGTGCATTATAAGTATAAGTAACTCCGTCATTTGTAGTCATATCAAAATCAAAACCATTACCCCAACCACCAACACCAATACCAGTAACACTAATTACCGGATAAATAGGTGCCGCAACAAAACTATATTCACCACTTGTTAAATTTACAGTTACAGAAGTATAAACACCCGCAACAACAGGAATAAATAATGTGTTATCTGAAAAGGTACCAGTAGGAAATGTATCTCCACCATAAACATTACCATCTAAATCAAATTGTGCTACACCATCTAATAATGTAATATTTGAAACACTATAGGTTTCAGCATCTAATGGTGACATAATAACTTGACCATCAGTAACAGCAGAACCAAATAATTTTACAACAGGTAGCGGAGCACCACTATCAAAATTGTAAACTCCAGTAGCAGTGTTTAATGTAACTGTATAAACACCAGCAATTGGGACATTTGTATCTCCAGAACTAGTTCCAACAGCAGTCGGAAATGCTCCAGCCCATTCAAAACCAGCACCTGACCAAGAATTATTTGCTCTTATTTTACACGGCCCAACCGCTATAGTTAAGTTTTCAATAATCCAATTATCAGCATCAATTTGAGTCATTTGATGCACATCTATTGGTCCAGGATTTCCTGTTTCACCAGGCCAACCACCAACAGCAGTACCAACTACAGCAACAGAAGTAATTTGAGCATTTACATTAAATGCTGTTAATAAAATTGCAAAGAATAAAAGTAATTTTGTTTTCATAATTTTTTAGTTTAAATTAAATTTCAATAAAAATAATAAAAATTGTCATATAAAACGATATCTTAAATTTAATTCAGTCACGAAAACGTTTTCGTGTTGATAACATTGTAGTATTTAACATTTGTTTGTGCTTGAAAAAAGGGAATTAAAATATTTTTTT
>JAYTIV010000187.1:0-18899 GCA_043731625.1 Flavobacterium sp.
AGTTTTACGCATTCAAGTTTAAATGCATAATCATACTTTACTTTTCTTTCCATAAAAATACCCCCAAATAGTGTCTAACTTTTTGGGGGCAGTCTAAAATTTTAGATGGGATTTTTTTTATTCAATAGATTCTTCATTTCCAACAATCATTTGAATTGAAATAGATAGAAATAAAGTGAGCATTGCCCCAATAAAATTCAACCATAAGAAACTTACAACATCTAAATAATAGATGTAAAATATTAGTAATTGGCTAATAACTGCACCCCAAAATATTGCTTTTGCTTTTACAAATTTGATATAAAAACCAACTAAGAAAATGCCTAAAACAGTTCCGTAAAAAATAGAACCAATGATATTAACAAGTTGAATTAGATTTTCAAATAAAGTACCCACACAAGCAAAAAGAATAGCAATAATTCCCCAAAGAATTGTAAAAAACTTGGTTGCATCTACATAATGTTTTTCAGATTTTATGCCTTTTACATTACGTTTATAAATGTCTATAGCAGTTGTAGATGCTAAAGCATTCAAGCCAGATGCTGTAGATGACATTGCTGCAGACAGAATAACTGCCAACAACAAACCAATTAATCCTTTTGGTAAATAATGAAGAATAAAATGTATAAATACATAATCCTTATCATTAGTTTCAGATTTTGGATCTGCTTGTGTAATTATTTCTCTTGCCTGATCACGCAAATCGTTTTCTTTACTAGAAATAGCTACTAACTCTTTTCTTAAAATGGGGTTGTCATAATTTTGATTTAAATGATCAATATAAATCAAGTTAATTTCTTTTTTCTCTTCAGAAAGTTTACTCAATTTAGATTCTAGTTCGTTGTATTCTTTTTTATACTTTGAATTTTCAACTATAATTTTATTGTTTGGATTAAAATTTAAGGGTACAGTATTGAACTGAAAAAACACAAAAACCATTACCCCAATCAATAGAATAAAAAATTGCATTGGTACTTTTAGGAAACCATTCATTATCAAACCCATTTGGCTTTCTTTGATTGATTTTCCAGATAAATAGCGTCCTACTTGAGATTGATCTGTTCCAAAATAAGATAAAGCTAAGAAAAAACCACCAGTGATTCCGCTCCAAAAAGTGTAACGCGTTTCAGGATCAAAAGAGAAATCGACGATTTCCATTTTATGATTGGCACCAGCTATATGCAAAGCATTACTGAAAGTCATATCGTTTGGTAACAAATGCAAAATCAGAAAAAAAGTAATAAACATTCCAGACATTATCACAAACATTTGTTGCTTTTGAGTGACATTTACAGCTTTAGTTCCTCCCGCAAATGTGTAAATAATCACTAGAACACCAATTACAATATTCATTAAAGTAAGATTCCAACCCAACAAAGCCGATAAAATAATAGCTGGTGCATAAATAGTCAAACCAGTACCTAATCCTCTTTGAACTAAAAAAAGTATGGCCGCAAGTGAACGTGTTTTTAAATCAAAGCGTTGTTCCAAATATTCATAAGCGGTATACACTTTAAGGCGATGATAAATGGGTATAAATGTGACACAAATCACTACCATTGCAATAGGTAACCCAAAATAAAATTGCACAAAACCCATTCCGTCGTGATAGGCTTGTCCTGGTGTTGATAGAAATGTGATAGCACTTGCTTGGGTTGCCATTACTGAAAGTCCTACAACATACCAAGGTGTTTCGTTATTTCCTAAAATATAATCTTCTACGTTTTTACTGCCTTTGGTTTTCAAAACTCCATAAAAAACAATAAAAAGTAAAGTTGCAGAAAGTATAATCCAATCGAGTTGTTGCATCTAAGAAAAGAGTATCATTATTAAACAAAAAATCAGAATATAAATTGCATTGGCTACCAAAACCCAAGTGTAGCTTTTTTTCCAAGTAGCTATTTTTGTTGTTTTCATAATTGTAATTATTTTACAGATATCATATTAGCCATCAATCTATAGGCACCAGAAACACCTTCCGGTAATTCTCTAAAAAAACTCAAACCCGAATAAATATAATGTCCTTTTCCTAATTTTGCAATTAGCAATGCTCCTTTTTTGGGTGATTCTCCTTTGTCATTTGAAGAAAAAATAGGAGTGAAGGCTTTGTCCCATTCACTTGGGTAATACAATCCTTGCTCTTGTTTCCAACCTTCAAAATCTTTGGAGGTAATTTTATTTGGATAATTTAATAATGAATTATTCGGTTCAAGAAAAGTTACAGTTGCATTTTCATCAGTAACTCTATCACGAGAAATTTTTAAAGAAAATGGTGCAATATCTTTGGTAACAAAATCATCAAGCGTATTGTATTGTACGATGATTGTTTTGCCTTCTTTGACAAAATCAAAAAGAATTTGTTGCTTGAATGCCAATGCTTGAATAGTATTGTAAGCTCTAATTCCTGTCATTACAACATCAAAATTCAATAGTTTTTCTTTGGTAATTTCGTCAGCTTTTATAGTAGTAACTTCATAGCCCATTTGATGCAAACTCTTTGGAACTTCATCTCCAGCACCCATAATGTAGGCTATTTTTTCGTTTCCAGTTTTGATGTTTAATCGGATAGCTTTGGTTTCAGCAGGTTTTATAATAGTTTGTTTATAAATATGATTGTAATTGATATCAATTTTATCTTTATCAAAATTTTCATTCATTACGCCAATACTCAAACTACTTTTTAAAGTAATTTCGCTTGCTTCTTTTGATGGAGTTACTGTAAAAGTGACTAGTTGTTCTTGCCCTTTTTTATCAATTTTATAATCGTTTTCCAATGGAGAAACTTTCCAATTTTCAGGAACTTCTAGTTTGGCTTTTCCTTGAATGTTATCTTTTCCTGCTTTTATTTTTAAAGAAATTGTTTTGGACTTATCAGCATTAAAAACATAAACCTTCTCTGTAAAAGAAGAAGTTACAAACGGAACAATATCTAATGGTTGATAAACTTCTCCTTTTACATCATCGTTATATTTATAAATCACCTTTCGTTCAAACGGAATTGTTACACCATCAATAATGATCATAAAAGTTACTTGCACCTCACGAATAACATCTGGAACACCAATATTTTTTTGATCATCTACACGATACATACCAATAGTTCCTTTTTCTTTAAGCCAATATGGCGAAGTAAATTCGGGTTTTTGAGGAATAAGAATTCGTAGCGTATCTGAAATATTTTTATTTTGCAATAATTTTTTAGGTTCAAAAGCACTCCATCTTTTAGGATTGGTTTCAATAGCATTCCAATTCATTTGAATGGCGCTTCTATTAATAGCCTCTAATTTTATATTGAGTAAACTTCCAGCTGTAGCTTCTTGACTATCACAAACTGCTTCCAAATACAAACCTGAACAAGCTACAATTATTTTTTTGATTTCTTCGGTTTTTATGGTTTTCCAATGTGTTTCATTCAAAGATTGAATCATCGAATAGACTTTTACCAAATCAGGAATACTAGCTGAAGGATTTTTGAAATCATAGTTTTTTTGAATCAAAGCAAGCAATTCGCCAATTGGTTTTCCGCCTTGAACCCGATTCCACGTTGTATCAATTCCGTCAAAAAGATTCGATTTATCTATTTGTGGTTCTCCTTTCAAAAATTCTAAATATTCGTCTTCATCACCTCGAGTACCAGTGCTACCAAACCCTTGAGATTGATGACGACTTCTGCTTAGAGCAGCAATTTCTTGATTTGATTTTCCTAAAGAAGGAAAATAAACTCCAGTATTAAAGGATATTAAATTGGATTTGTTAGCAGCTTCAAACTTTTCTTTACTTCCATAAAACCACCACGAAGTGTTGAAGAAAATACGTTTGGGTTGCCATGTTTGAACTAGTTTTAATTGATTTGGATAAATATTGGCATCATTAACTTTGTCAAAAGCTTCTAGACTCAGCATTGCAGAAGAGGTATGATGACCATGAGTTGTTCCAGGCGAACGTGCATCAAAACGATTGATGATGACATCTGGTTGAAATTTCCGAATGATATAAACCACATCACTCAAAACTTCGTCTTTATTCCAAATTTGTAATGTTTCTTCAGGATTTTTTGAATAACCAAAATCATTAGCACGAGAAAAAAACTGTTCTCCGCCATCTATTTTTCTGGCTTCTATAAGTTCTTGAGTACGAATCACGCCAAGTAATTCTCGCAATTCTGGGCCAATAAGATTTTGACCACCATCACCACGAGTTAAGGATAAGTATCCTGTGCGCGCCTTTTTTTCATTAGATAAATACGAAATCAATCGAGTGTTTTCGTCATCTGGATGTGCGGCTACATATAAAACTGAACCCAAAAAATTTAATTTCTGAATTTGATTGTATATTTCAACAGCATTTGGTTTTGGCGGTTGTTGGGCAAAAAGTAATTGGAAAGTTATAAGTCCAACTATAAGTTGAAACACAGAATGCTTTTGCATAGTTTAATAGATTTGCAATAGCTTCAAATGTAGTAATTAAATAAAAAAATCTATTTTAATTTAATTGATTTTAACATTTGTCTGATTTCGATTCCGAAAATAATGATTAAAAGTGCTGTCATATTACTTTGAGGCGTATTGTTTTCTAATTCTTTCATTGGTTACATAAGGAAATACTTTCTTATGTTTTGGTAAAAACTGAATGACAAAATCATCGTCATAGTCGTTTATTATCACATTTGTTTTATTGTAAATAGAATATCCCATACACCCATTTGGTATATATTCGGATATTTGCCATTCTCCATTTTTCCTTAGAAAATAAATTTTCTTTTGCGTATCATAGTACGCTTGAAGATTGGGGTAATAATAATAACGCAATCGGCAATTTGTCGTTGTGTCAAAATTTGGATTTGGTTCAATCGGTCTTTCATCTTCTTGTTCTTTTGTTTGTGCGTTTGTTGTAATGGTAGAAAAAAAGAGAAGTGCTCCGATAATATTATTAAATCGTTTCATAATTTCTATTTTTTAATTTTTCTAAAACTTTTATTTATAATTCTAGTTCTTAAAATAAGCATATTTTATTTTTAATAGTTTAAATTGTTGGTGTAAAAGTATTTAATTATTTTAAAAATAATCGACAAATTGTAATAAATAATCGATGAAATACATAAATATATAAAAAAAATATATAAAAACTTACAAATAAAATGTATTTTATTATTGATTATTTAGATATTAAAACAGAAAATGGATGTGCTTTTTATTAAAAAAACACACCCAAATTATTAAAATCGTAAAAGATTGAATTTATAGAAATTGATTTTTATGTCAATTTATTCAAGTATTGATATACTTTGTCAATTGGTAATCCCATTACATTTGGGTACGAACCTTCGATTTTGGCAACACCAATAAACCCAAACCAATCTTGAATGCCATAACTTCCTGCTTTATCAAATGGTTTATAATTGTCTAGATAATATTTAATTTCGCCATCTGTCAAGGGATGAAAAGTTACTTTGGTAGTTTCAGAAATAACTTCGGTTTTATTTTTGGTTTTAAAGCAAACAGAGGTAATAACTTGATGGGTTTTGTTTGATAAAGATTGTAACATTGCAAATGCATCATTATAATCTTTTGGTTTTCCTAAAGCTTTGTTTTCGTGCCAAACTATGGTATCACTAGTAATTAGGATTTCGTTGTCTACTAATTCTCCTTCAAATGCATCACTTTTTAAAACGGCCAAATAGTCTGTAATATCTTCTTCTATAAGATTTGGAGGATAAACTTCGTCAATTTCTTTGAGTCGAATTTCAAAATCAATATCTAAATCTTTAAAAAATTGTTGCCTTCTTGGCGAACCAGAAGCTAATATAATTTTGTAGTTTTTGAGTTTGTCTCTAAGCATGATGTTTGATATTGTAGGATACTACAAGTAATGATAAGATTCCGAAAATAATGATAATCTTTAAAATAGTACTTAAGTGATGAAATTCTTTTTGTTTTTGTGCCGACCACATTTTAATACAAAAATAGAGTAGTGGACCTACTATAAAAACTAAAGTATATATTGCAGTAAGGTATAAATTATTGGCAATAAAATATTCATTTGTATAATAAAGTAATATCCCAATTGGAATAAAACTCAAAGCAAAAATTAATTTAGTAGTTCGTTTTACGCCAAATACTATAGGTAAAGTTCTTAATCCTTGGTTATAATCGCCCTTAATATCTTCTAAATCTTTTACCATTTCTCTCAATAAATTAATGATAAAAGCCATAATTGCATAATCTATAAGAATAGAAAAAACAACTTTCATTTCCTGTTGATTGCCTTCATACGTTGCTGGAAAAATCATATAAACGCCTATTATCAAAATGCTTAATGATAATAATGAAGCTATAACAACATTACCAAGAATCATTATTTGTTTTAAACTTACTGCATAAATATAAAGTAAAGATGCGGCCAAAATAAAAATAACTACAAAACCAGGTCTCATTATAACTGTTGAAAGATAATAACCAATTCCAACTCCTGTTAATGTAAAACCCACATATAAATTATAAGATAAAGTTTCAGAAATTGAGTTACCTATTACAACATCATTAGGTTTATTTTCTAAATCTGAATCTTGATCCATAATATTATTTATGATATAACCTCCAGCTGCAATGCAAACAGTAGATAAAACCAATAAAATATATTGCCAATTGGCTAATGATAAATCTATTTTTTGCAATTTCAAAAAGCCATAGCAAAAAACAAGTTGCATAAAAGCGAGTAACAATAGATTTTGGTATCGAATGAGTTTTAGATATTTCATTTTAAGTAAAAAATAAGATGATTTAAATGGTTAATCGTGTTTGCCATTAAAATAAGTATTCCATTTGCCTTGCACTTTCATCACTTGTTCAATCACATCACGAACTGCACCTTTCCCACCATTGATGTGTGAAATATAATTTGAAATTCCTTTTATTTCTGGGCATGCATCTTGCGGACAAGTTGGCAAACCTACCAATTGCATCACGTGATAATCTGGAATATCATCACCCATATAAAGTACTTCTTCGGGTTTGATATTATATAATTCAATATATTCTTTAAAAGTAGCTACCTTATCTGGTGCTGCCAAATGAATATCTGTAATACCTAAATTTCTGAGTCTAATACGAACACCTTCATTACTTCCGCCAGAAATAATACAGACATTATAACCGCATTCAAGAGCTGCTTTCATAGCAAATCCATCACGAATATGCATATCGCGAAGCATTTCTCCCGTTTGAGAAACACGAACAGTTCCGTCTGTCAATACGCCATCAACATCAAAAATAAAAGTCGTTATGTGATTCATTATTTGTTTATAGCTTTTTGCCATTGTCAAGTATAGATTGCGTTAATAGTTGATATATTTTATGTTGGTTTTCGTTTTTTAAAAATTGAAGATGCACATCAATCGTTTGCCTATCTTCCCGTTTTGCTGGTCCAGTTTGAGCATCATTTGGCGAAAGTAACATTATTTTATGAGCTGTTTCTTGAATTAGTGGTTTCAATATTTCGAAAGGAATTTTGTTTTCTTCGCAAATATCAGCCCCAATTTGGTATAAATGATTGACAAAATTATTGACAAAAACAGCAGCAACGTGCAATGCTTTTCTTTGTTCAGAATTTATAGCGTAAATAACAGTAGAAATAGACTTTGCAACAGTTTCTAGCATCTGATAATCGGCAACATTTTGAGCTTCTAAACAAATTGGAATTTGACTAAAATCAACCGATTTGTTTTTTGAAAAAGTCTGCAAAGGATAAAAAACTCCTTTTCTGTTTTTAGCGTCTAAATCGTTCATAGCCATACTTCCAGAAGTATGCACGACCAATTTGTTTTCAAAAGAAATTTGGGATGAAACTGTAGCAATGGCATTATCAGAAACGGCTATGATGTAGACATCTGCTTCTTTTAAGTCAAATATTTCAGAAACAATTTTACTAGAATCAATAAGGTGAGAAACGCTATTTTTATTACGAGCAAAAACTTGTTCAACCTCAATATTTTCGGCTTTTTTGAAAGCAGAAATTAAGTGTTGGGCTACATTTCCAGAACCAATAATTGCAATTGAAATCATTTTGCTAAAATAATAAAAAAGGAAGGGGAAATTTTTATAATTAGAATAGAATTTAACAGCACTTTAATATTTTTAAATTCTAATTTTTAATTTATTTATTCACCTTAGTATTTTTAATGAATTTAAATTAAAAAAACAGCTGCTAAAAAACACTTAAAATTTCAGTTAAAAAAAATCAATTTCCTACTTTTTGAAGTATTTTTGCGTGACTTAAAAATATTTCTCCACAATGGAAAAAAAGATACTTTCCTTTTTGTTTTCTACACGTTTAATGGCTTTTTTATTCCTAGCGTATGCAGTTGCAATGGCTTGCGGAACTTTTATAGAAAGCGAATACAATACCGATACTGCTAGAATTTGGATTTATAATACCAAATGGTTTGAGTTAATACATTTGTTTTTTCTGATAAACTTCATCGGAAACATCAAAAGGTACCAACTTCTAAAAAAAGAAAAATGGGCTACTTTATTACTCCATTTGTCTTTTATTTTCATCATTATTGGTGCTATGATTACGCGATATATCAGTTATGAAGGAATGATGCCTATTCGAGAAGGCGCATCATCCAATCAGGTTTATTCAGACAAAACCTATCTTACTTTTTTTGTAGATGGCGAGTATAAAGGTGGAATGAAACGCAGAATTTTCGAAAAACCATTATTGCTTTCTCCAGTAACCAATAATAATTTTACCATTTCAAAAGAATTCGGAGATACTCCTTTTGAAGTTGTTTACAAAGAGTATATAATGGGTGCCACAGAAACCATTAAAGAAACCTCAAATGGTAATTTGTATCTGAAAATGGTAGAATCTGGCGATGGATCACGACATGAGCATTATCTAAAAGAGGGAGAAGTTCAGAATATTCACAATGTATTATTTGCGTTGAACAAATTTACCAAAGGCGCAGTTAATATTACCACTACAGGAAGTGCTTACACGATTGAAACGCCATTTAATGGTCAGTTTATGCGAATGGCAGACAAAATGCAAGGGCAAGTTATCAAAGATTCTATGCAACCTTTAATGTTGCGTTCATTGTATAATGTTGGTGGAACCCAATTTGTTTTTCCAGAAATACCAAAAAAAGGAATCAAAGCCTATACTTCTAAAAATGATTTTAAAGAAAAAAAACACGATGATGCCTTAATTGTAACCTTGAAATCGCAAGGACAAGAACGAGAATTAACTTTATTAGGATCAAAAGGTAAACAAGGAGAACCACAAATTGTAAAAATTGGTAACCTCGATTTTACTTTTACTTTTGGTAGTAAAATATACGAATTGCCTTTTCAAATCAAGTTGAATGATTTTATTGCAACCAAATATCCAGGAACCGAAAAAAGTTATGCCGCATTTGAAAGTCAAGTAACTGTTTTAGATAAAAACAAAAAAACCGACGCTCGAATCTTTATGAATAATATCTTGGATTATGGTGGATATCGATTTTTTCAATCCTCTTTTGATCCAGACGAAAAAGGAACAGTATTATCTGTAAACCACGATTTTTGGGGAACTTTAATAACTTATATAGGCTATTTTATATTGTTTTTTGCAATGATGGCTATTTTATTTACCAAGCATTCTCGTTTTGCAGACATCAAAAGAAAGTTAGAAATTGTCAAAAACAAGAAGGTAAAACTCATCTCCATTTTCTTATTGTTTTTTGGTTTGAATGCTTTTTCTCAAGACCATAAAAATCAATTACCAACAGCACAACAGATTGATTCTATATTAGTTAAATATAATGTAAACGAAAAACACGCTGCTCAATTTGGTAGATTGATTATTCAAGATGAAGGCGGAAGAATGAAGCCTATCAACACTTTTTCATCAGAATTACTACGTAAAGTGAGTAAAAGCGATACGTATAAAAATATGAATTCTGATCAGGTTTTCTTGTCAATGGTTCAGTTTCCTAGAGTTTGGTTTGAAGTTCCGTTGATCTATATTAAAAATGGAAATGATAGCATTCGTAAAATAATAGGTCTGGATAGTAAAGAAAAATATGCTCCTTTTATAAAGTTTTTTGACGAAAAAGGAAACTACAAACTTACTTCATATCTTGAAGAAGCCTATAAAGCAGCAACTCCAGATCAGTTTCAAAAAGATTTTATAGAAACCGACAGAAAAGTAAATTTATTAAACTCGGCTTTAAGCGGAAGTATTTTAAAAATTTTCCCAATTCCGAATGATAAAAACAACAAATGGATTTCTTATTTAGGATTAAACGAAGCCAACATCAAAGGGATTGATTCTACTTTTGTAAAGAACATATTGCCATTGTATATGAGTACTTTAGACAGTGTGGCCTTAAAAAATGATTATACCAATGCCGATTTCTATTTGAAAAGTTTAGAAAACTACCAGAAAAAATATGGTAGTTCAGTGAGACCTAGTGAAGATAAAATAAGCTCTGAAATAACCTATAACAAGTATGACGTTTTCAAAAAACTATATTATTTGTACATGTTATCTGGTGTTTTGATGTTGATATTTACTATTATCAATATCTTTTTTGAGAAAAAAACGATACGTTTTATTATCAATGCTTTTCATTTTTTAATTGCAATTTTATTCGGATTGCACACCATAGGATTAGCGGCAAGATGGTATATATCAGGTCACGCACCTTGGAGCGATGCCTACGAAAGTATGATATATGTGGCTTGGGCAACGATGTTTTTTACTTTGGCTTTTGACCGAAAATCAAAACTAACAGTTGCTTCAGGAACATTTGTAGCCTCGATGATTTTGATGATTGCACACTGGAATTGGATGGATCCATCTATTGCCAATTTGCAACCGGTATTAAATTCGTATTGGTTAATGATTCACGTTGCTGTAATCGTGGCTAGTTATGGTCCGTTTACATTGGCGATGGTTTTGGGTGTGGTTTCTTTGATATTGATGTTGTTTACCAACGAAAAAAACAAAATCAAAATGGATTTGAACATCAAAGAAATAACCTATATCAACGAAATGGCCTTAACAATTGGATTGGTAATGCTCACCATTGGAAATTTTCTTGGCGGACAATGGGCAAATGAATCTTGGGGAAGATATTGGGGTTGGGATCCAAAAGAAACTTGGGCTTTAATTAGTATTATGATTTATGCATTTGTAATTCACGCTCGATTTGTACCTGCATTAAGAGGAAAATGGATTTATAATATAATGAGTATTTTGGCTTTCTATTCTATAATGATGACTTATTTTGGAGTTAATTTTTATTTAACAGGAATGCACTCTTATGCAAGTGGAGATAAAGTAGTTACACCAAGTTTTGTATATTATAGTGTAGCTTGTGTAGCTGTATTAGGCATTTTCTCTTATTTAAAATATAAAAAATATTGGAGTTCTAAATAGAATTTTATATTTAACAAATAATTTGTATCTGTTTATTTATATTTTTGTTTTTTTACTAATAATTAAATTTTTAAAATGAAAAAAGTAATAGTTGCTTTAACTGGAATTTTATTCTTTATGAGTACCAACAGTCAAGCACAAATTGAATCATTAAATCAAAATAAAAAAATGGAAGAAAAAACCATCTACCAGTATAAAGTACTTGATATTAAAGGTAAAGAATTTGATTTTGAAACCTTGCGAGGCAAAAAAATTCTAATTGTAAACACCGCTTCAAAATGCGGGTATACGCCACAATATGCTGATTTACAATCATTGTATGAAAAATATAAAGATAAAAATTTTGTAATAATAGGATTTCCTTCAAATGATTTTGGAGAGCAAGAACCAGGAAATAATAAAGAAATTGCTACTTTTTGTCAATCAAATTACGGAGTTACCTTTCCTATAATGGATAAAATTTCTGTAACAGGAGAAAAAATGAATCCTTTGTACCAATTCCTTACTGATAAAACTAAAAATGGTGTTCAAAGTTCTGAAGTAGAATGGAATTTTCAAAAATACCTAATCAATGAAAAAGGGTATTTAGAAAAAGTATTGATGTCTAAAGTGAAACCTTTGGATAATGAAATTATTGAATTTATTTCTAGATAATATTATAACATTTTTTGCATAATTACAGAATGCAACCATCTGTTAAATTTGAAACCAGATTCTTTTATATATCCTACAGTTTCAAATCCATATAATTTATGAAACTCCACACTACTTTGATTTTCCGAATCTATAACGGCAATCATAGTGTGGCGTTTTTGTTTTTGGGCTATGGTTATTAATTCTTGCATCAGCAATCTCCCAATTCCTTTTCCGATAAAATCTTTATGAGTATATACAGAATGTTCAACTGTATATTGATAGGCTTCTCGCATTCTAAATTCGCTATAATATCCAAATCCTACAACTTCATTTTTTAAAGTAGCAACAATTATTGGAAATCCTTTTTTTAGTTTATCATCAAAAATAGCTATTTGCTGCTCTAAAGTTCTTGGGTTATAATCGTATAAGGCAGTTGAATTTAAGATATTATAATTGATAATTTCTAAAATTGCAAAAGCGTCCTCTGTATTATATGGTCGAATTATTATATCCATACTATTGTTTTACTGATAATTGGAGTAATAAATCATCAGCTTCTTTGGTGTTAAAACCTAAACTCTTATTCCTATCTTTTGCTGTTTGAGCAAATAAAATAGCATTTTTTGGGTCATTTATTTTTTGATACAATTTTGATAATAGTATAAAACCATCAGTTGATTCTAGTATTTCATTGGCGTGTTTTGTCCAAGTGATGGCTTGTTTTAAATGGGTTTCATCATAAGTATGTATCCAATAATTATTAGAAATATCTTTGATGATTTTATCATTTGTCCAAACAAATTTTTCTACATATTCAGGAGCAGATTTACAATATGCTGGCCAGTTTTTTGCTTTTTCATACACTTGAAGATCATAATTGAGAACCAACGAATCTGATAGATGTAAATTTATCGATTTGCAAATAGCACGTTTTTTTTGATAAGTCAAAGTATCAGCATGAACGGTATAAGGTTGCAGCAATTCGGTTATTATATTTCCTATTTTTTTCTGAATTCTTTTTGAAGAAGCAACAGTTTCAAATTCCTTTTGATGTTGCAAAACATATTGAAAAGGTCTTGATTCAATATCAGTAACTGCATTTGCAATGATTTTCCAGTTGGTATCACTTACTAATTGAGTATCTGATTGAGTTGCTAAATATTTTTGAGCTATAGGATTTAGTACTTTTCTATCACTACCTTTTTTGAGGATATTTATATAATTTAAACATTTATCGCCGTTACTAAAATCAGCATTAAATTGTTTTTCTAAATAAGGCAACTGCATCTGTAGGTTTAAAGCATTTTTTGCTTCAATCAAAAAATCATCTGCTTTTTTCTCACTATTGAAATTATATAACAAAGCTTCATTTTCATCAAGAAATAAAAAAGTAGGGTAGGCTTTTACTCCAAAACTTCCTTTAAAAAATTCACCTTCTCCTTTTTCGATATCTTGCCATGCACATATGAAATTTTTATTCATAAAATTGGCTACAGTACTATCTTTAAAAACCTCGCTTTTCATTTTATTGCAATGCGAGCACCAAGTAGCATAAAGCATATAAAAAACGGGTTTGTGTTCTGCTTTTGCTCTATTCATTACAGAACGGAAACCACTACTATCAAAATTGACTTCCTTTTGGGCATTTGTAGTAAAACAAAAAAGGATTGCTACAACAAAAAAGAATTTTTTAATAGGATGTTTCATTTTTATAAAAATTATTATTCTAGTTTATTTCGTCTTACAAATATATTTTGTTTTTATTCAATAAATGTATAGTAAATCTGTTAAATTTAATCAGAAGTTAGTAACTTTGACATTCTATATTCAACTAATGATTTATCCAAAAATACCGTTAGCACAAAGCATCATTCAAATTTGTTTGGCAAAAGGTGTAAATCATATTGTTATTTCTCCTGGATCAAGAAATGCACCACTAACTATAGGGTTTGTAAACAATCCAGAATTTACTTGTTATAGCATTGCTGATGAACGATGTGCAGCTTTTTTTGCTTTGGGGATTGCACAACAAATCAATAAACCTGTAGCAGTTGTTTGTACTTCTGGTTCAGCTTTATTAAATTATTATCCGGCATTTGCCGAAGCTTTTTATAGTCAAATACCACTAATTGTAATTTCTGCTGATAGACCAATTCATAAAATAGATATTGGTGATGGTCAGACAATTAGGCAAATGAATGTTTTTCAAAACCATTCTTTATACAATGCAAATCTAACCGAAGGCGAATCTACACAGAATGATTTAAAAATAAATGAAGCCATAACAGTTTCTTTCACTCAAAAAGGACCAGTTCATATCAACGCACCTTTTGAAGAGCCTTTATACCAAACAGTTAAAAAATTATCTGTAGATCCAACCATTTCATCATTTGCCAAAGTTTTTAAAAATATTTCTATAGATGATATTATTGCAACAACCAATATTTGGAATTCAGCTAAAAGGAAATTAATTTTAGTAGGTGTCAATGAACCCAATGCTATTGATGATGAAATAATAGAAGTAGTTGCTTCTGATCCATCTATAATGGTGATGACAGAAACAACTTCGAATTTACACCATCCTAGTTTTATCAATAATATTGATACCATTATTACTCCATTTAAAGAAAAACATTTTAAAGATTTTCAACCAGAAATTCTCATCACTTTTGGAGGAATGGTAGTATCTAAACGAATAAAAGCTTTTTTGCGAAAATATAAACCAGAGCATCATTGGCATATTGACCCATTAAGAGCATACAATACTTATGGATCATTAGCCCATCATTTTGAAGCAAATCCTAATGATTTTTTTCAACAAATTTTGCCCTTTACAAAGATTGTTGAAAGCAATTATTTTCAAAAAGGACAATCAATTAAGGCATTTCGAAGTATAAAACACAAAGAGTATTTAGATAAAATTCCGTTTTCTGATTTAAAAGCTTTTGAAAGTATTATTACTAGTTTACCTCATAATTGTATGTTACAACTAGGAAATAGTTCAACAATTCGTTATGCACAATTGTTTGATATAAACACTACTGTTTCTGTGTATTGCAACAGAGGCACAAGCGGAATAGACGGTAGTACATCTACCGCAATTGGTGCTGCAATTGGTAGTGATAAAGAGACTATTTTGATAACAGGTGATGTAAGTTTCTTGTATGATAGTAATGCTTTATGGAACCAATATATCCCTAAGAATTTTAAAATAATACTCATCAATAATGGAGGTGGAGGTATTTTTAGAATTTTACCAGGACATCAAGAAGATAAAGTTTTTAATACTTTTTTCGAAACCTCGCATTGCCTTACCGCTGAACATTTAGCTAAAATGTATAATTTTGAATATAATATTGCTAGTAACGAAACAAATTTAAAAACACAATTAGATTTGTTGTACAAACAAAACAGTAAACCATCGATTCTGGAAGTTTTCACACCTACATTAGATAATGATAAAATTTTATTACAATTTTTTAAAGAATTGGTGTAAAATTTTATAAAAAATTATCATTTTCTATTTTCTTTTACTTAATTTTGAGTCAATTAACACTATTAACTAAAATCATATTTGTTCATTATGAGTAAAAGAGACGAACTTATCGTAAAATACGCTGCAGATTTAAAAGATAAATGCGGAGTAACACCAAATATGGATTTACTTACCAAAGTTACTATTGGTTGTGGTCCATCTATCTATAATGCTGATGCTTCTACAATTGCAGGAAGTCAACAGTCTGAATTAGATACAGTAAAAAACAATTTCTTAATCAAGAAATTAGGATTAAAAGATGGTCCAGAATTGACTAAAGGTATTGATGCTGTTTTAGATAAATATGGTCGTTCTAATAAATCAAAATACAGAGCGGTAGTTTATTATTTATTGGCAGTTCACTTCAAAAAAGAAAGTATATATAAATAATATACTGAGATCAAAAAATAAAAAAGCGTTCAAAATTTGAACGCTTTTTTTTACGTTTGAAAAACTATTTTTTAATTTTTAATTAATTTTATTGTTTTGATTTGGTCTAATTTTATAAAATAGGTTCCTTTTTTTAATTCTTTTATAGAAATAGGAGTAGCATCAGCTATAATAAAATCTTTAACTTTTTGACCCAATGCAGTATAAATTTCTCCTTTAGAATATTGATTTCCATTTGCAATACTAAATGAATCTGATGACGGATTCGGATAAATAAGTGCTGTTTGAATTTCAAAATCAGTGGATTTTAAATCAGAAAAATTGATTTTTGTTAGAAAAGGATAAAATTTAGTTTGACTAGTTTCAGAATGTTGAATAGTTTCAAAAGTAGATGAACCTCTTGCAATTCCAGAAACAAAAATATCTCCAACATTGTTTACAGTCACACCATCACAACGATCAGTGTCTGCACCACCAGCTGTTTTTGCCATTAGAATTGTTCCGTTAGAATTGTATTTTAAAATCAAAGCATCTTGATATATGGTTGAAGTTGTGGTAATATTATTACCCCAATTAACATTTTGTGAAGAGCTTCCTGCAAAATAGATATTACCAACAGTATCTAATGTAATAAAATTTCGTTTACCAATAAAAGCTCTTCCAGCACCAGGAACTTCACGAACCCATTGAAAAGTACCTGTTGAATTTAGTTTGGCGATAAAAAAATCATATCCATTATTTGTAGGACCTTCGGCAACTAAGTTGTCAAAAGTATAAGCTCCAAAAAGTGTTGAACAAAAATATACTTCATCTGGAGTTCTGGCTTTGACTTGTGGGTCAGAACAAGTAATGTCTTGAATGTATTTTACCCACTGAAAAATTCCTACTGAATTATATTTTGCAACATAAGTATTATAAGATAATGTTGTTGGAGCACTTACTCCTGCATAAATAGCATTTGAAGCTGCACAGCCTCCAGCAGTATAAATATTTCCCTCATCATCAACACTTACAGACGAAACAACATTAACGTGTTGTTGTGTAATGGTCAAAAGAACGTTCCCGTTTGGGTCTAATTTATTTACGTAGGAATTATTATAGTTATCATAACAGATGTATAAAAAATCATTACTATCAACAGCAACCGACTTAAAATTACTACAATCCGCAATTTCTTGATACCATAATAAAGTTCCGTTTGAATCAAATTTTAAAATAATTTCATTTTCACCTTGAGCGCTTGTCGATATTGTTACACTGTCTATAGTCATTGATTGAACATAATCTGCTGCAACATAAATATTTCCAGCTGCATCAGCAATCATATTATAAACTTGTGCTTTGCCTGTAAAGGTTTTACTCCACAACAATACTCCTGAAGTACTATATTTATTATAAAATACATCACCAAATATATCGCCATAATTATAGACATTGTCTACAAATCCAGCCAAATATATGTTACCATTATTGTCACAAGTTGTAGGATAACCTATTAAGCTTGGGTTTGAATTAAAATTAATTTGAGGAGTTATGAGCCACTCAAAAGTTTGTGATGAAACAGTAACAGAAAAAATAAGGATAAGTAAAGTAATTATTTTTTTCATATAAAATGCTTTTAATCACAAATCTACAAAAAAAATCGATTTGAATTTGAAATATAATTACGTTTTTAAAATTCGTTTCTTCCAATATTTTTTGCCATAATCACAAAAAATTTCTTCCCCAATTTGTATTTTTTTGATGGCAATGAGACAAACATTTTCATTTTCGTCTAATGCTATTTTGGAATTATTTTTTAATTCAGATTTAGAAAAACCAAAAGTGTCATTGGCATATTTTGCAAAACATTCGGTATTCTTGCAATCTAAAATACTACCGTTTAGTAAATTCATAAAATAAGCATCTTTTCCTTCAAGTGCTCTTTTTTCTGATTCTTTATCAGTTAAAATTTCACCTTTAAAAACAGCAATAATTTCGTCTTTATATATTGGTATTGCTGTAAAAAGTCCCTGTCCAGCATTGGTTATTTGTGATTGAGATACATACAAATAATCAGATTCTGGAGAATCAATTGCATTGGAGTCAAGACTATATTTAGAAGTATTCATCATTAGAATTTCAATTTCAAAAGTACAAAGAAGTAACCTAGTATTTTTATTTTTTAGGTTGAGAACTATTTCTTATTTTAAAACTTCGAAAGTTTGTACCTTTGCCCTTTAAAATTTTACAATGATTGAAATAGGAAAATACAATACACTTACCATACTACGTGATACCAAAGTAGGATTATTTCTAGGAAACCCAATTATAGACCCAGAAGGAATTGAAGATATTCTTTTGCCCAATAAATACGTGCCTCAAAAATTTGAAATCGGAGACGAATTGATTGTTTTTGTTTATTTAGATCACGAAGAAAGACCTGTTGCCACAACACTTGAGCCTTACATTTTATTAAATGAGTTTGCATTATTGTGTGTCAATTATGTTAATCAAGTAGGTGCTTTTATGGATTGGGGAATGGAAAAAGATATTCTAGTTCCGTTCAAAGAACAAGCACGACCAATGGAAAAAGGCAAACGTTATCTTGTCTATTTGTATATGGACGAAAAAACCAAACGCCTTGTAGCATCGAGCAAAACCAATCAGTTTTTGAATAATGAAAACTTAAAATTAGAAAAAGGAGAAGAAGTAGATTTAATCGTTTCTCATATCACCGAATTAGGAATAAATGTTATCATCAACGAAAAACACAAAGGACTTTTGTATAAAGATGAGGTGTATGATGATGCTATTAGAACCGGAGATAGAATGATTGGTTATATTAAAAACATTAGACCTGATAATAAAATCGATGTATCGCTTCAAAAACAAGGGTACGAAAATGTTGAACCTAATGCCGAAAAAA